>CAXNKH010000036.1:0-9770 GCA_964202765.1 Burkholderiales bacterium
GGAATGCACTGCCGGCTTTTGGGTCGGCCAGGACGCATCAAGGCGCTGCAACGATTTCTGGACTACATAGCGCAACACGACAGCGTCTGGATTTGCCGGCGCATCGACATTGCACGACATTGGAAACAAATCCATCCTTTCAACGCTTAAAAAATCCGTGATCACCCTAGAACAACTTAATCGCGCCAGCACCGAAGAAGCAGCCCAGCTGCTCGATGGTCTGTACGAACACAGCCCCTGGATCGTAGCGCAGGCCTTGGACGCTCGCCCTTTTGTATCGCTGGCCGACTTCAAATACCGCTTAGCCCAGGTGCTTGAAAATGCGGGCCAAGCGGCCCAGTTGGCCTTGATCCGAGCCCACCCCGAACTCGCGGGCAAGGCCATGGTCAGCAAAACTTTGACTGCTGAGTCCCGTCACGAACAGGGCACGGTGGGTCTGACAGCATGCACACCTGAAGAATTCTCAAAAATTCAGCAACTCAACACTGACTACCTTAAAAAATTTGGTTTTCCTTTCATTCTGGCGGTGCGTGGACCGCGTGCCACAGGCCTGAGAAAACGCGACATCTTTGCCACTTTCGAGCGCAGACTGAACGAACACCCCGAATTCGAACTCAAGGAGTGTTTGCGTCAAATTCATCGGATTGCCGAGATCAGACTCAACGACAAATTTGGCGACCAGCCGCTGCTGGGTCAAGAGGTGTGGGATTGGCATGAAGACCTGGCCCAGTTCAGCGATCCTGGATTTTCTGAGAAAGCTCAGCTCACGGTCACTTACTTGACCGATGCGCACCGGGCCTGCGCCAGCAGCATCTCCGCGCGTATGCGGGAATGCGGCTTTGACCATGTGCACATTGATGCAGTGGGCAATGTGGTGGGTCGTTACCACGCAAGCACCCCTCAAGCCCCTTCCCTGCTGACCGGCAGTCATTACGACACCGTTCGCAATGGCGGGAAATACGACGGAAGGCTGGGCATCTTTATTCCCATGATTTGCGTTCGGGAACTGGCACGTTCGGGTCAACGACTGCCTTTTCATATCGAGCTGATTGCTTTCGCCGAAGAGGAAGGTCAGCGCTACTCGGGCACGTTTCTGGGGTCCGGCGCCCTGGTTGGCGATTTCAAGACCCGTTGGCTTGAACAGGTGGACAGCAATGGTATTTCCATGCGCCAAGCCATGGCAGATGCGGGCTTACAAGTCGAAGAGATTGCCTCACTTCAACGTGACCCCAAGGACTACATGGGATTTGTCGAAGTTCATATCGAACAGGGACCGGTACTCAATGCCCTGAATATCCCACTGGGGATCGTCACCTCCATCAATGGCAGCGTTCGACTTCAATGCGAACTGATCGGCATGGCGAGCCACGCGGGTACCACGCCGATGGGCCAGCGCCGCGATGCCGCCACAGCGGCTGCCGAGTTGGCGCTTTATGTCGAAAAACGCGCAGCGCAGGATGCAGGTAGCGTGGGGACCATGGGCATTCTGCAGGTACCCAACGGGTCAGTCAACGTGGTGCCCGGGCGTTGTCAATTTTCATTGGACCTGCGCGCGCCGACTGACTTGCAGCGTGACGCATTGCTGTCCGATGTGCTGTCCGAACTGGCACTGATTTGCCAACGTCGCGGCCTGCACTACAGCGCGGATGAAACCATGCGTGCCAGCGCTGCGCCCAGTGCCCCCGCCTGGCAGGACCGCTGGGAGAAAGCCGTCGCAAGTCTGGGTGTTGCGCTCTACCGCATGCCCAGCGGAGCCGGCCACGACGCCATGAAACTGCACCAATTGATGCCACAGGCCATGTTGTTTGTACGTGGTGAGAATTCGGGCATCAGCCACAACCCGCTGGAGTCCACCACCAGCGATGACATGGCTTTGGCCATCAACGCTTTTTCTCAGCTGTTAACCCAGTTCCAACCATGACTCCAGTTGACCAACAACTCGACGCCTGGATTGACGCCCATTTTGATGAGCAAGTGAGGTTTTTACAGGCCCTGATTCAGGTGCCGACCGACACGCCACCGGGCGACAACACTCCGCATGCACTGCGCGCTGCCGAACTGATAGAAGCCATGGGCATTCCGGTGGAACGCCACGAAGTTCCGCTGGCCGAAGTTCAGGCCGCTGGCCTTGCGTCCATCACCAACCTGATCGCGCGCCGTCACTATGGCGAAGGTGGATTGACCGTTGCGCTCAATGCCCACGGCGACGTGGTACCCCCGGGCGAAGGTTGGACCAAAAATCCCTACGGTGGCGAAATTGACCAAGGCAAGATTTATGGCCGGGCTTCGGCAGTCAGTAAATGTGATTTTTCCACCTTCACTTTTGCCACCCGTGCCCTGGAAGCGGTGGCCAAGCCGCGCCATGGCGGCATCGAGTTGATCTTCACCTACGACGAAGAATACGGCGGCGAGGTCGGACCGGCCTGGCTGCTGCGCCAGCACCTGGTACAACCCGACTTGCTGATCGCTGCCGGCTTTAGCTACCAGGTGATTACGGCCCACAACGGCTGTTTGCAATTGGAAGTGACGGTCAACGGGAAAATGGCGCACGCTGCAATTCCCGCAACCGGTATCGATGCGCTGCAGGGCAGCACCGCCCTACTCACGGCCCTGTATGCACAGAACGCCAAGTACCAAACCGTTCGGTCCAAAGTCGAGGGCATCAGCCATCCCTATTTGAACATCGGCCAGATCTCAGGCGGCACCAACACCAACGTGGTTCCGGGTCGAGTGACGTTCAGGCTGGATCGACGCATGATTCCTGAAGAAAACCCGGCTGAAGTCGAAGCCGACATTCGACAGGTCATCGCTGCAGCCGCCGCCAGTTTCAACCAGGGCCGCAGCGACGCGGGCATCAGCGTGGACATCAAACGCATTCTCTTGTCCAAGGCGCTGGTGCCCCTGCCTGGCAACAAACCGCTGGTCGCTGCCCTGCAGCGCCATGCCTCGGCGCTGTTCGGAGAGGCGATTCCTGCCTGCGGCAGCCCCCTCTACACCGATGTGCGGCTGTTTGGCGAAGCTGGCATCCCGGGTGTGATTTACGGCGCCGGGCCCCGCACCGTGCTGGAATCTCATGCCAAACGCGCTGACGAGCGGCTAGCCCTGGAAGACCTGCGCCGCGCCACCAAGGTCATTGCACGCACGCTGCACGAATTGCTCTCAAGCAACGACGCTCCCAGTACACTCACTGCGAGTCGGGTCTGAGTTTCTTTCTTTAACCTGGAGTCATCATGAAAAGACGCACACTTCTCAAAACCACCGTGGCCCTGGTCACTCTCCTGAGCTGGACTGGCGCACAAGCGCAGAACACAGCGATCAAATTTCAGCTGGACTGGCGCTTTGAAGGCCCAGCCGCCTTGTTTCTAACGCCAGCCGCCAAGGGTTACTTCAAGGACGTCAAACTCGACGTCACCATCGACGCTGGCAACGGCTCGGGTGGTACGGTGACTCGGGTGGCTTCGGGCACTTACGGCATGGGTTTGGCCGATCTGGCCGCGCTGATGGAATTCCACGCCAACAACCCGGACGCACCGAACAAACCGGTGGCCGTGATGATGGTTTACAACAACACGCCAGCTTCGGTCATGGCCCTGAAGAAATCGGGCATCAAGACGCCCGCCGACCTCAATGGCAAAAAACTCGGCGCTCCGGTGTTTGACGCTGGTCGTCGGGCATTCCCGATCTTTGCCAAGGCCAACCAGATCGCAGGCGTGCAATGGACTTCCATGGATCCGCCGCTTCGTGAAACCATGCTGGCGCGCGGTGACGTCGATGCCATCACCGGCTTCACCTTCACCTCCTTGCTCAACCTCGAGGCCCGTGGCGTCAAGGCTGAAGACGTGGTGGTGTTGCCCTATGCCGACAATGGCGTCAAGCTCTACGGCAACGTCATCATCGCTTCGCCCAAGCTGATCAGCGAAAATCCGACGGCTGTCAGAGCCTTCCTGTCTGCTTTCGCCAAGGGTGCTAAGCAAGTCATTGCCAACCCCGCTGCTGCGATTGAGGATGTCAAAGCGCGTGACGGCATCATCAATGTCGGCTTGGAAACGCGCCGCTTGCAATTGGCGATCGACACCGTCGTGAACAGTCCCGATGCCCGCAGAGAAGGTTTTGGCCAGGTCCAAATGCCGCGCCTGGTGCTGATGGCCTCTCAGGTCTCAGATGCCTTCAACACCAAAACCCGGGTTGATCCCAACGCGGTCTGGAACGGCTCCTTCCTGCCAACGGCTGCTGAACTCAACATCCTGCCGCTGAAGAAATAAATCCCTTCACCAGCTCAGGGTTCCCAATGGACAATGCGGTCTCGAACTTCATCGATTTTCGTGACGTCTGGCTGGCCTACAACGAGGAGTTGCTGGCCCAGAATAATTTTGCGGTGGAGGCCATCAACCTCCAGGTCAAGCAGGGCGAGTTCATTGCCATTGTGGGTCCGTCGGGTTGCGGAAAATCGACCTTTATGAAACTGGCGACCGGTTTGAAAATGCCGTCGGTCGGTGAAATTTCAATCGACGAGCAGCCCGTGACGGGGCCGCTGAAAATTTCGGGGATGGCCTTTCAGTCCCCCTCCCTGTTGCCTTGGCGCACCACCCTGGACAACGTGTTGCTACCCCTTGAAATCGTCGAACCCTATCGCAGCAATTTCAAACTCAAGCGCAAGGAATACGAAGAACGCGCCAGCCGCTTGTTACAAAAAGTAGGCTTGGGTGGCTACGAAAACAAATTCCCCTGGCAGCTCTCAGGCGGTATGCAGCAGCGCGCCAGCATCTGTCGAGCGCTGATCCATGAGCCCAAGATGCTGTTGCTGGACGAACCCTTTGGTGCGCTCGATGCTTTCACCAGAGAAGATCTCTGGTGCATCCTGCGCGATCTCTGGACCGAGCAAAAATTCAATGTCATCTTGGTGACCCACGATTTGCGCGAGTCCGTTTTCCTGGCCGACACCGTCTATGTGATGAGCCAAAGTCCGGGCCGCTTCATGGTCAGGCGCGAGATCGAACTGCCGCGTCCGCGTGAGCTGGAAATTACCTACAGCAAGGAATTCTCCGACATCGTGCACGAGCTGCGCGGCCATATCGGCGCTTTCCGCAAAAGCAATACTGCGATCAGTCGCTAACACACCATGAATAAAAAACAACTTGAATTCTGGTCGCCCTGGTTGTTGTTGGTTGCCGTGATCTTGTTATGGCAACTCATTTGCGCAGGCTTGAACGTCTCAGAATTCATCTTCCCCAGCCCCTGGCGGATTTGGACCCAATTCTGGGAATTCAAAGCCATCATCGCGGCTCACGCCTGGCGCACCTATTGGGTGACGATGGCCGGCTTTGGCATTGCCATCGTTGTCGGCGTCATGCTGGGCTTTGTCATCGGCAGTTCGCGACTGGCTTACGCCGCCGTTTACCCCTTGATGACCGCCTTTAACGCCTTGCCCAAAGCAGCTTTTGTCCCAATACTGGTGGTGTGGTTTGGCATCGGCATTGGGCCGGCCATTCTGACTGCGTTTTTGATCTCTTTTTTCCCCATCATGGTCAACATCGCGACCGGACTTGCCACGCTCGAACCCGAACTCGAAGATGTGCTGCGGGTGCTCGGCGCCAAGCGTTGGGATGTGCTGATCAAAGTGGGGCTGCCACGCTCCATGCCCTACTTTTATGGCTCGCTCAAGGTAGCCATCACCCTGGCCTTTGTCGGCACCACGGTCTCGGAGATGACGGCAGCCAACGAAGGCATAGGCTACCTCCTGCTTTCGGCGGGTTCAGCCATGCAAATGGGCCTGGCCTTCAGCGGCCTGGTGGTGGTCGGTGCCATGGCCATGCTGATGTATGAACTGTTCAGCTATCTTGAGAAACACACCACGGCTTGGGCCCATCGTGGCTCACAAAACGACTGAGGCAATCCGTGCTTGCTGTCGCCCATCGACGCGCCCTTTTACTCAGCGCCACATCGTTTGGGCTGCTGAGCTGGCTGGCGGGCTGTACATCGGTCCCGTTGCCGCCGATGACACCGCCAACACCCCCTGGTCCGCAACCCAAGACGCCGCCAGTACCTGCCGCCCGGGTACCAGAATTGGGTCCACCGGGCAGAGCCTCCAACGCCAGAAGCGAGCGCGACTACCGGCGCGATGCTGCCAGCCACCTCTACGAGCAGAACCAGTCTCGAATTTTCAAGGGAAAAATGCCGCCCCTGCTGTACGCCATCGGTGTGTTGCAGACTGAGCTGGACGCCCGCGGCCATGTCATTCGATTCAACTGGATGCGAGCGCCCCAACATGCACCTGAAGTGATGGCCGAAATCGAACGAACGATTCGGCGCGCCTCCCCCTTTCCAGCGCCGCTGCGGCTGGGCCGGCTGACTTACACCGACAGCTGGCTTTGGCACAAAAGCGGGCAATTCCAGCTCGATACCCTGACTGAGGGTCAGTACTGAGGCGAGTGATCCACAGGGTCAGCGTGTATCGCTAAATTTCTAGGATAATTCGATTCACAACGGTTTAAGCAATCGGCTTGAATCAGCAACTGAATTCTCAAGGAACCTATGACTCAATCCTCACTCAAGCTGGGCTTTATTGGCCTTGGCATCATGGGCACACCCATGGCCCTGCACCTGATCAAGGCCGGTCATCAGCTTGTCGTCAACACCATCGGTCCGGTGGCGCAGGAACTGGTCGATGGCGGCGTCACGGTCTGCGCCACGGCCGCTGATGTGGCCGAGCACACTGACATCATCTTCATCATGGTGCCCGATACCCCCGATGTCGAAAAAGTGCTGTTCTCTGAAGGCGGCGTCGCCAGCGGCCTCTCCAAAGGCAAAACGGTGGTGGACATGAGTTCCATCGACCCGATCGCCACCAAAGTCTTCGCCAAAAAGATCAACGCCCTGGGATGCGACTACCTCGACGCGCCTGTCTCAGGCGGTGAAGTGGGCGCCAAAGCCGCCAGCCTGACCATCATGGTCGGCGGTGAGCAGGCCACCTTTGACCGTGTCAAGCCGCTGTTTGAACTGATGGGGAAGAACATCACCCTGATCGGTGGCAACGGCGATGGCCAGACTTGCAAGGTAGCCAACCAGATCATCGTGGCACTGAATATCGCTGCCGTCGGCGAAGCGCTACTTTTCGCATCGAAGGCCGGTGCCGATCCGGCCAAGGTGCGCCAGGCCCTGATGGGCGGCTTTGCCTCTTCGCGCATTCTGGAAGTGCACGGCGAGCGCATGGTCAAACGCACTTTTGCCCCGGGCTTTCGCATCGCGCTGCACCAGAAAGATCTGAATCTGGCCTTGCAGGGTGCCCGCGCCCTGAATATCTCGTTGCCACAAACGGCCGGTGCAGCCCAATTGATGCAGTCTTGCGCGGCCTTGGGCCATGGTCAAGCCGATCACTCGGCCCTGGTCAAAGCGCTGGAAGCCCTGGCGAACCACCCCGTGGCGCCTGACGCCTAAGAGAATTCACGTTGCAGTCTTAGCCTGCTAAGCCTGCAAACACATTTTGCACATCGTCATTGCCATCAATGGCGGCCAGGAAGGCTTCTACTTCTTCCAGCTGCTCAGCGCTCAAGCTGGCCATGTTGATGGGGTTCTTGGGTTTGTAACCCAGCTTGGCCGATAAAACACTGAAGCCGTTCGCTGGTAGCGCGCGGCTCACCAGATCGAGATCGACCGGATCGGTCAAGAACAGCGTAACACCGTCTTCCTCGCCCGGCTCAAAGTCCTGAGCGCCCGCTTCGATAGCGGCCAGTTCAGGGTCAGCGCCCTTAGCGGTCGGCTCGGCTTCGATCAGGCCCACATGGTCAAAATCCCAGGCCACCGAGCCGGAGGTACCCAATTGCCCTTTGCGAAACAGCACGCGCATTTCAGGTGCGGTGCGGTTGACGTTGTCGGTCAGACATTCAACCATGACGGGCACGCGGTGCGGCGCAAAACCTTCGTAAATTACGTGTTCAAAATGGACGACCTCACCCGTGAGTCCAGCCCCTTTCTTGATGGCCCGCTCCAGGGTTTCCTTGGGCATGGAGACTTTGCGTGCCTGCTCGACGACCAACCGCAAGCGTGCGTTCGACGCAGGGTCAGCCCCGTTGCGCGCCGCGATCATGATGTCTTTGGCCAATCTTCCGAAGAGTTTGCCTTTGGCATTGGCAGCCAGTTCCTTGCCTTTTGCTTTCCATTGAGCGCCCATGTACTTCGTTTCCTTGGTGTTGTAGCGCAGCCATGCGCTCGGATTTTTTCAGGGTCTTGTTATACACCCATACGCCCCACCTGACGTTGTGGGGGAAAGCGTATTGCATACTAGCGACCATCTGAAGCACGGTGAAATCGATCTTCAACCCTGCACCCAATGACTTGGAGACTCTGTCAGAGCCACTTTCATCTTGTTCTGTACGATCCCCAGCAGCGCGTTGGCCAGCGATAGCCATGGGCTTGGGTGGCCAGCACTGGCACGCAACCGACACCTGAGGTTTTGTAGCGGTAGCGGCGATGATCGCACTGGCGGTTTGGTTTGAGCACGGTGGCAAATAAGTGGCCTGCCAACTGCGGGTTAAAATACGTGGCTCGGAAGCGTGGCAGAGTGGTCGATTGCACCGGTCTTGAAAACCGGCGACGGGTAACCGTCCGTGAGTTCGAATCTCACCGCTTCCGCCAGAACCCCTTTATTTATGCGGGCTCCAAGGCAACAAAGGCAACTACCCCCCAAAGCACACGCCTAAAATTTTGCGCTTGGATAAGACAGGCAGTCCCCAGACATATCAGTGATAAATCCGATGCGAACAACATTGCTAGATACCTGCGAGAACGCTAGTCCGCTCCCCGCTAACGCGATCAAAGAAAATGCTGCAGCTACTAAACGTTTTGAAATTTTTACCATTGTCTCGTCCTTTTAGTGGTGGAAATTTTCTGAGCTGGGGTTGAAATGGATTTCTGAACGTTTCAAGATGCAGGCTGGCTTTGCGGGAATGTAGCGAATGCCATCTCATGCAGAGCACGTGAATGGTTGGCCACCCACTTACTGGCCTTAGGCGTTCACGTCGACCACGAGACGCCCGCGAACTAAACCTGAGAGAATTTTTTTTGCGACATCAGGTGCATCGGCCAAACTAATCCGCTGTGCTATCGAGGCAATCGCTTTCCGATCCAGATCCATGGCAAGTCGAGCCCACGCATTTTTTCGGATATTTTGAGGTGCCATCACACTGTCAATTCCGATGAGCTTCACGCCTCGCAATATGAAAGGCGCGACAGTGATTGGAAAATCCATTCCTTGCGCAAGGCCGCACGAGGTTACTGTGCCACCATACCTAGTAGTTGCGCAGGCGTTCGCGAGTGTGTAAGAGCCTACCGAATCAATTACACCAGCCCAGCGCTCTTTCTGCAGCGGTTTTCCGGGGACGGAAAGCGAATCACGGTCGATAATTTCTACGGCACCAAGCGATCGCAAATAGCCATGTTCTGTGGACTTTCCGGTTGAGGCAACAACTTGGTACCCTCTGCCTGCAAGCAGAGAAACAGCTACCGACCCTACGCCACCTGTGGCGCCCGTAACGAGGATCTCACCGTCAGTCGGCTTGACCCCTTGCTGTTCGAGTCCGAGCACGCACAGCATAGCGGTGTAACCTGCCGTGCCAATCGCCATCGCATCAAACGCAGTCAAGGATTCGGGCAAACGCACTAGCCAGTCCCCATTGACCCGAGCCTTTTGCGCAAGCCCTCCCCAGTGCGATTCGCCGACGCCCCAACCATTGAGGACGACACTGTCACCAATCAACCAATTCGGATCATCACTT
>CAXNKH010000037.1:0-9675 GCA_964202765.1 Burkholderiales bacterium
CGACTTTTTCAAGTTGGTGGAAAAGATGCGTTCGGTCGATACCCAAGGGATAGTGCCGCTAGCCCACCCGCTGGCCACCATCCAGGACATCAGCCTGCGTTTGCGCCCCGACCTGGCGAATGAGCCGAATCAGCGCGAAGCCAACCAACGCAGCGCCCCAGCCGTCGAGCGTGGCCTGTTCCTGGTTCCTAAGGTGATCGATTGAAGCCTTGCGGGACAGACCAAGAGTTACACGCAGCGAACTTTGCTCTACCCCCAACTGATTAAGACCATCCATGTCCGAACTTCACGATTTATCCGTTGCCGCCCTGGCGCAGAAGCTGCGTGAGCGCAAGGTGTCGGCGCTAGAGACGGCCCAGCATTTTCTGGCCCGGGCCCAAGCCAACGCGTCTTTGGGCGCTTTTTTGGCTCTGGACGAAGAGGCTACGCTGGTCCAGGCCCGAGCGTCTGACCAGCGCATCGCCAGTGGGGCGGCCGGCACGCTCGAGGGGGTTCCGATCGGTCACAAGGATATTTTTGTCGACAAGGCCTTTGTCAGCACTGCCGGCTCCAAGATGCTGGCCGGCTACCGCTCACCGTTTGATGCCACGGTGGTGGCACGGCTGGCTGCCCAAGGCATGGTCACCCTGGGCAAGCTCAATTGCGACGAGTTTGCGATGGGTTCGGCCAATGAAAACTCCGCCTTTGGCTCAGTTCAAAATCCTTGGGACCGATCCCGGATTCCGGGCGGCTCTTCGGGCGGCAGCGCCGCAGCCGTGGCGGCTCGGCTGGTGCCGGCAGCCACAGGCACCGATACCGGCGGCTCGATTCGCCAACCCGCTTCGTTTTGCGGCATTACCGGCATCAAACCGACCTATGGCCGGGCTTCGCGTTACGGCATGATCGCTTACGCCTCCAGTCTGGACCAGGCCGGCCCCATGGCGCGCAGCGCCCAAGACTGCGCCCTGCTGCTGTCCGCCCTGTGCGGGCCCGACCTGGACCGCGACTCGACGTCGCTCGACGTTCCCGCTGAAGATTTCAGCCGCAACTTGTTTGATGCGATAGCCGGTCTGCGCATTGGCATTCCACAAGAATTTTTCGGTGATGGACTGACCCCCGATGTCCGCAACGCGATCGATGCAGCCCTGCATGAACTGGAGAAACTCGGTGCCAAGCTGGTTGGTATCTCACTGCCACGCACCGAGCTGGCTATTCCCGTTTACTACATCATTGCACCAGCTGAGGCCTCCAGCAACCTGAGCCGATTTGACGGCGTGAAGTTCGGCCACCGTGCGGCAAACTACAGCGATTTGAGCGACATGTACAAGAAAACCCGGGCCCAAGGCTTCGGTGATGAGGTCAAGCGACGTATCATGATTGGCGCCTACGTCTTGTCGCACGGCTATTACGATGCTTACTATCTGAAAGCCCAAAGAATCCGCCGCATGATCGCCGATGATTTTCAACAGGCCTTCACCCAATGCGATGTGATTGCGGGGCCGGTGGCGCCTTCCGTGGCCTGGAAACTCGGTGAAAAATCAGCCGACCCGGTGGCCAACTACCTGGCCGACATCTTCACTTTGCCAGCTTCGCTGGCCGGCCTGCCCGGCATGAGCGTGCCCGCTGGCTTTGGCGAAGGTGGTATGCCGGTCGGCCTGCAATTGATCGGGAATTACCTGTCCGAGGCCAAGCTGCTCAATGTAGCGCACCGCCTGCAGCAGGCCACCGATTTCCATTTGCGCCAGCCCCAGGGCGTGGGATCAGCGACATGAAACCAACGCCCCCCCTGGTACAGGGCTACGAGGTCGTGATCGGCTTCGAGACCCACGCTCAACTCTCCACGCAATCGAAAATTTTCAGCCGGGCCGCGACTGCTTTTGGCGCTGAGCCCAACACCCAAGCCTGCGCCGTCGATTTGGCCTTGCCCGGCACCTTGCCCGTGATGAACCGGGGCGCGGTGGAACGCGCCATCCAGTTTGGTCTGGCCATCGGCTCATCCATCTCGCCGCGCAGCGTCTTTGCCCGAAAGAATTACTTCTATCCTGACCTGCCCAAGGGCTACCAGATCAGCCAGTTCGAGATCCCGGTGGTGGTTGGCGGTGCGGTTGAATTTTTCCTGGGTGAAGAAAAGAAATCCGTGCGTCTGGTGCGTGCTCATCTGGAAGAAGACGCCGGTAAATCGCTGCACGAAGACTTTATTGACCAGAGCGGAATTGATTTGAACCGGGCCGGCACGCCGTTGTTGGAAATCGTGACCGAGCCCGACATGCGCTCCTCAGCCGAAGCTGTGGCGTACGCCAAAGAGCTGCTCAAAATCGTGACCTGGATCGGCATTTGCGACGGCAATATGCAGGAGGGCTCGTTTCGCTGCGACGCCAATGTCTCGGTGCGCAAACCCGGTGCCGAACTGGGCACTCGGCGCGAAATTAAAAATCTCAACAGCTTCAAGAACATGCAGCAGGCCATGGACTATGAAGTGCGCTGGCAAATCGAGCAAATTGAGGACGGTCATGCCATCCAACAGGCCACCGTGTTGTTCGATCCAGACAGCGGCGAAACTCGCGCCATGCGAACCAAGGAAGACGCTGCCGATTACCGTTACTTCCCCGATCCCGATCTGCCGCCCCTGGTGATTGCTGCCGACTGGGTCGAGCGCCTGCGCGCCGAGATGACCGAGCTGCCACGCATCATGGCTGCGCGTTTCGTCGCCGACTACGGCCTGTCCGAATACGACGCCAATCTGCTGACCCAGAGCATTGCCATTGCCCGCAGTTTTGAAGCTTGTCTGGCGATCAGCAGCCAGGCCAAAATGACGGCCAACTGGTACATCAATGCCTTCATTCCCGCGCTCAATTCGGGTCAACACGACGACCAGCTGCTGCAAGGAAATGCCCCTGGAAAAATGGCCGCATTGATGGCTCGCATTACCGATGGCACTATCTCGAACAACTCGGCCAAGGAAGTCTTTGAAGCCTTGTGGCTGGACGGGGGCGATGTAGATGGCCTGATCGAGGCCAAGGGTTTGAAACAAATGAACGACTCCGACGCTCTGGAGAAAATCATAGATGCCGTGATCGCTGCCAACCCTAAAAATATTGAGCAATACCAGGCAGGTAACGACAAGGCCCTTAACGCCCTGGTCGGTCAAATCATGAAGGCCAGCCAGAGCAAAGCCAATCCACAGCAGGCTGGCGATCTATTGCGCAAGAAGCTGGGCTAGGGGGCTGTCGGGCTCAGCGGGTCTTGCCGGGGGGGGTGCCTTCGACTGGCGTAGCCGGCACGGCCCACATAGCTCGCAAGCGGGACAGCTCATCGTCAAAGCGTGCATTAATCCGCTTCATCTCGCTCTGCTGCTCAGCAATAAAACGCCGCTGCACTGCGAGGCTGTGGCTGTTTTCCTGTAGCTGGCGTCGCAACACGGGCAGCGCCAAAGTCGACTCTTTTTTATAAAATTCCATCTCGGCCTCGAACTCCACACGCTGGCGTATCAGTTCAACGACCCGCTGACTGGCCGCATTGGTGACGACCTCAATTTGCGCCAGCGTATGCGCTCTTTCTTTCTCGTGACTGGTCTTGCTGGGGTAGCGCATGATCAGAGCACGCTCACGCCGCTCTTCCTCATTTTTCAGCGCCACTTGCCGAGCTTGTTTTTGGACCGCAGCGTCCTGCAATTGTCTGTCCTGCTCGCTCAAGCTCGGTCCGATCTTGCCTTTAACCGAACCGCTAGGGTTGAGCAAGGTTTGCTCGCGGTCACTGCATTCTGAAATCGGGCGATCCGCCGTCAATTTTCGGCCCTTTGCATCAGTGCAGGAATAAACAAGCGGCTGACTGTTCTGGGCACTCACCTGAGTCCCCAGACCTGCCAGTAAAGCGCTTATAGCCAGATAAGCCACTGAGAATTTCATGTTAACCCGGATTAACTCCATAGCGCTGCCGGTACTGCAGCACGCGCTGATGGTCAACTGCGAAGCCTTCGCTGCTGTGCTGGGCCAGATAGTGCAACACATCTGAGAGGCGGGCAATCGTGCAGACTTGCAAGCCGAGTTGGTCCCGTACATATTGCACGGCGCTATGCGGCACGTCATGGCCATTCTCGGTCGCCATTTCCTGCCGATCCAGCGCAATCACAACAGCGTGCGGCACAGCTCGGGCGGCGCGAATGATGGCGATCGACTCGCGGGCAGCGGTACCTGCCGACATCACGTCATCCACAATCAGCACGCGGCCCTTGAGCGGCGCTCCCACCAGGTTTCCGCCTTCACCATGGTCCTTGGCTTCCTTACGGTTGTAGGCAAACGGCACATTGCGGCCGCGCCGCGCCAGCTCGATGGCCAGCGCCGCGCCCAACGGAATACCCTTGTATGCCGGGCCAAAAATCATGTCGAATTCGATCCCGCTGTCCAGCAGGCGTTGCGCATAAAATTCAGCCAAACGACCGATCCGCGCACCATCATCGAACAGACCGGCATTGAAAAAGTAGGGGGAAAGCCGGCCTGCTTTGGTCTTGAATTCACCGAAGCGCAACACGCCACAATCGACCGAAAACTGCACAAAGTCCTGTGCCAATTGGTCCTGCGGCTGTGCGGCAAGATTTGTATGCGTCATACCATCTACCATGGGGAATTCCTTGTTTAATTTATGCAGCCTCAACCTCAACGGCATCCGCTCGGCAACCAGCAAAGGTCTGCTGGCCTGGCTTGAGCGCAGCCAGCTCGATTGTATTTGCGTCCAGGAAATCAAAGCCCAGGCACCTGATATCGAAGGGCGCTTCGAGGAACTTGCCGGCCTGAAGGGCTACTTTCATTTTGCCGAGAAAAAAGGCTATTCGGGCGTCGGCATTTACACCCGATACGAGCCCAGTGAGGTCGTCGTCCTGGGCAATGCCGAGTTCGACGCCGAGGGCCGTTATCTTGAGCTGCGGTTTGACCGTGCAGGTGTTAAAAAATCCATCATCAGTTGCTATTTCCCCAGTGGCTCCTCGGGCGAAGAGAGGCAACAGGCCAAGTTCCGTTTTTTAGCCGCCATTCACCCGCATCTCAGCCGCCTTAAACAGGAGCGCGAGTTCATCCTGTGCGGCGACATCAACATCGCTCATCAGGAAATTGATTTGAAGAACTGGAGGGGAAACCGGAAAAATTCAGGCTTCCTGCCCGAAGAGCGCGCCTGGATGACCCGTCTGCTTTCTGAAGCCGGACTGGTCGATGTCTATCGCCAACTACAGCCCACGGCCACTGAAGCCGCCTACACTTGGTGGAGCAACCGGGGGCAGGCCTACGCCAACAACGTGGGCTGGCGCCTGGACTACCACTTGGCCACCCCCGCTTGGGCTGCTTCAGCCCGCGCAGCAGCCATTTATAAAACCGAAAAATTCTCAGACCATGCGCCGATCACGATCGGGTATGACGCGGCGCTTTGAGCTTGTTAAATCCCTTGGCTATTGAGCACGATCACACCTTTGGGCGTGTTCAGGGTTGCACTCAGATTGGCCGACCCGGTTTCAATCGTTATGCCGCCCAGGCCTATGGCCTCGTAAGCTGCTTGTAGCTTGTCTGCCGAAGGATGGCTCACGGCCAGTCCCTGTAACGTCACACCGGATCGCGGCAGGCTGTTTCTGGGGTGCAGCCGCAAGGGCTCCGCAGAATGGGGCTTGCCCCATTGAATCAAGCTGGGCAGCGCGCCATTGAACAGCCGCTGACCATCTTCGCGCACGGTAATTTGCCATTGCAACAGCCCTCGGCGCGAGTGACGACTGGCCTGGACCACGGGCCCGCGCTCAATCCCCTGCACTTTCAAAGCAATGCGGGCTGACTCCATATCGTCGATGTTGGCAACAAAGTGCAGCAGTCGCGGTTCGCTGGCGATAGCGGCTGCTAGTGCAGCATCGTCCAGGTCAAACCAGCGGCTGGACCGTGTAGGGACCGGTTTTTTCGCCGCTGGATTGATCGCAATGATTTCCAAGTAAGCCAGCGGCTGGGAAGGCGTGGCGATTTTAAATAAGCGGTTGTGCGTGCCAAATTGCAAGTGCTCTCCGCCCGGCCCTGGCGTGATACCGAACGTTGCTTCGCACCACTGCACCCCGAGTTCCAAGGTGGCCGCCGCGACAACCAGATGATCTATTTGCGCTTTCATGGCCCCACCATAACACCGCTACAAACTCTGATCCCTCTCCATCTCTATCGAAGTGCGTAGAGCGCCGCTTTCACAATCGATGCGGCATCGACTTCAAAGAGCGCGCGCAGGGCGGCCCGGGTGTCACTGCGACCAAAGCCGTCGGTTCCGAGCGTGAGGTAATTCCGGCCTGGCGGCAGATAGGCTCGGATCGTTTCTGGTACGGCCCGTACATAGTCGCAGGCGGCGATGATGGGCCCACGCGAATTCTGCAACTGCTGGCCAACAAAGGGCATTGATTCCCCGTGTCCATTACGCGCTTGACGCTCGCAGAGCGTGCCGTCACGCGCCAACTCGCTCCAACTGGTGACGCTAAAGACCTCGCTGGCCACGCCTTGTTCTGCCAGCAGCGCAGCCGCCTTGAGCACTTCGGTCAGGATGGCGCCAGAGCCCAACAAGGTCGCCTGCTTTGCGCTGCTTTCCTGGCTGCCTTTGGCTTGCTGGGGCTTGAAGCTTTTGAATTGATAACAACCACGAATCACCTGCTGCTCGACCCCGGCTGGCAAGTCGGGATGGGCGTAGTTCTCATTCATCAAGGTGATGTAATAAAAAAGATCTCTCTGATCCAGCACCATGTCGCGAATACCCTGATCGATGATGACTGCCAGTTCACCGGCAAAAGCCGGGTCGTAAGCCTTGCAATTGGGAATGGTCGAAGCCCAGAGCTGGCTGGTGCCATCTTGATGCTGCAAGCCTTCGCCCCCCAGCGTGGTGCGCCCCGATGTGGCGCCCAACAGGAAGCCACGGGGTCGCTGGTCGGCAGCGGCCCAGATCTGGTCGCCAACCCGCTGAAAGCCAAACATGGAGTAGTAAATATAGAACGGCAGCATGGCCAGACCATGCACGCTGTAAGCGGTGGCGGCGGCGGTCCAGCTGGCGATGGCACCTGCTTCGCTGATGCCTTCTTCCAGGATCTGCCCGTCAAGGGCTTCACGGTAGCTCAAGACCGAGCCGATGTCTTCGGGCGCATAGCGCTGGCCAACACTGGAGTAAATGCCGACTTGCTTGAACAAGTTGGCCATGCCAAAAGTGCGTGCTTCGTCGGCCACGATCGGAACGATGCGTGGGCCCAGCTCGGGATGTTTGAGCAGGTTGCCCAACATGCGCACGAAAGCCATGGTGGTGCTCATTTCCTTGCCGTCGGCCTTCAGCGCGAAACTGGCGTAGCTTTCAACCGACGGCGGTGTTATTTTTTCGCACGTCGTTTCACGTTTGGGCAGGTAACCACCGAGCTGTTCGCGTTGACGCTGCAGGTAGCGCATTTCTGCGCTTTCGGGTTCTGGCTTGTAAAAGCTCACGCTGGTTGTCTGCTCGTCGCTCAGGGGCAGATTGAAGCGATTGCGAAACTCAAGCAACGCCGCGTCGTCGAGCTTCTTCTGCGAATGGGTGGTCATCTTGCCCTGGCCGGCTGCGCCCATGCCATAACCTTTTTTGGTGTGCGCCAGAATCACCGTGGGCTGACCTTTGTGTTTTTCCGCTGCGGCGTACGCCGCATGCACTTTGACGATGTCGTGGCCACCGCGCTTGAGTCGGTCGATCTGCTCATCGCTCATGCCTTGTGCCAGTCGCGCCAGTTCCGGGTTTTGACCAAAGAAATGCTCGCGGTTGTAGCGTCCATCGCTGGCCGCAAAAGTCTGCATCTGGCCATCGACCGTGTTGGCAAAAGCCTGGCACAAAGCGCCGCTGCTGTCGCGCGCGAACAGTCCATCCCAGTCACTGCCCCAGATCAGCTTGATCACATTCCAACCGGCACCCGCGAACAGCTTCTCCAACTCGTCAATGATGCGGCCGTTGCCCCGCACCGGGCCATCGAGCCGTTGCAAATTGCAATTGACGACCCACACCAGGTTGTCCAAGCCTTCGCGCGCGGCCAGGGTCAACGCGCTCATGCTTTCAGGCTCATCCATCTCGCCGTCGCCAAACACGCCCCAGACTTTTCGTCCAGCACAATTTTGCAATTGGCGATGACTCAGATACCGCATGAAACGCGCTTGATAAATCGAGCTGATTGGGCCAATGCCCATGGAGCCGGTGGGAAATTGCCAGAAGTCGGTCATCAGGTAGGGATGGGGATAGCTTGGCAAGCCCTTTGCACCACTCTGTTCGGCCCGCAACTCTTGGCGGTAATGCAGCAAATCGTTCTCGCTCAAGCGTCCTTCCAAATAAGCCCGGGCGTAAACGCCGGGTGCGCTGTGCGGCTGGAAGAAAACCAGGTCCCCGCCATGTTGATGGCCGGGCGTGTTGCTGCGAGCATGGAAAAAATGGTTGAAGCCGACCTCAAACAAATCGGCAGCGCTGGCATAGCTGGCGATGTGCCCGCCCAGGTCGCCATACGCCTGGTTGGCGCGCACCACCATCGCCAGGGCATTCCAGCGCATCAAGGAAGCCAGCCGCTCCTCGATCGCCAAGTCGCCCGGAAACGAGGGCTGCTGATCCACGGCAATGGTGTTGACATAAGGTGTATTGAGTTCGGGCATCCAGCCCGTGCCCAGCGCGCGCGCCTGCTCGGCCAAGGCATCCAGAATCCAGCGGGCCCGCGCCGGACCATTGGCGGCGACCAGTGCGGCAAATGCATCACGCCATTCGACAGTTTCCTGCGGGTCGGTATCTGTCACGTTGACAGGCGTTGGCTCAGGAAGCGAAAGTTCAGTGGGTGTTGCGCGGTTCATAGGCCCTACTTTAGTGAATTGGCCGCCCTATTGCCTGCTGAAATACCTTTTATTACGCTTATTTACAGCATAAAATGCGGCCGTATGAACTTTTTAAGAAATCTTGACGTTATAGATTTCCGAATTTTGGACGAGTTGCAACGCGATGGCGCCCTGAGCAATGTCGAGTTGGCGCGTCGAATCCACCTCTCCCCTTCACCCTGCTTGGCCCGGGTCAAAGCGCTGCAAACCAGTGGCGTGATCAACCGCTATGTGGCGCTGGTCAGCGCGTCCCATCTTGGCTTGGGTTTGACGGTGTTTATTTCGATCAGCCTGAAGTCGCAAAGCAAAGAGTCCCTGGCCGAATTCGAACGCTGCATCCAGCACCACGACGAGGTAATGGAGTGCTATTTGATGACGGGCGATTCGGACTACCTGATTCGGGTCGCCGTGGCCGACATGGCGGCGTTGGAAAAATTTATCCTGGAGCAACTCACGCCCATTCCGGGCATCGAGAAAATTCGCTCCAGTTTCGCCCTGAAGCAAGTTCGTTATAAAACTGCTTTGCCGCTGGGACCTCGTTGAGCCGGCAAGCCCGTTATACTTTTTTGCTCTGACTCTTTTCGCCTGACCCAACCCCGGAACTCTCCATGACCGACGCCGCCAAGACGCCAGCACCCGCACGCAAAAAACCTGAAGAACTTCGATCCTTTCGCTGGTATGGCGTGAAAGACATGCGCTCTTTCGGCCACCGTTCACGCACCGCCCAAATGGGTTACCACCGCAGCGATTACGCTGGCAAGCCGGTGATTGCCATCATCAACACCTGGAGCGACATCAACCCCTGCCACAGCCATTTCAAGCAGCGGGTCGAAGAACT
>CAXNKH010000038.1:0-9613 GCA_964202765.1 Burkholderiales bacterium
GGTATGGCGTATCACGAAGCCCGTAAGGTGCGTCAAAACATGAACGAGGATGAGCGCCGCGCCATTGCTGAAGCTGATGAGGCTGAGTTGGCAGGTGCGACTCAGACCGAGTCTGATGCTGTTGCCGATACGGGATCCGCTGGCGAGTAAGCCGCTTGCGCAAGTGCTAGCGCCCTGCCCCCTGAACCAGGGTGCAGGGCGTTTTTTATAATGTCGGTAAACCAGACTTGGGAGCCAGAGATGACTGACTTGTGGGTGTTGGGATTGCTGCTGGCGCTGCTGCTGTTCTGGTCTCTGGGGGCTTACAACCGTTTGATTCGTTTGCGCTCGCAGGCCATCGCTTCGTTCGCCGGATTCGAGCAGCAGGCGGGACAACTGACGGCGCTGGTGCAAAACAGGTTCCCTTACAGCGCGCTGCTGTCGGCCGCCGACCCTACTGCGATCAGTCCTGAGTTGGTCTCGGCCTGGGCTGGCTTGGTGGGGGCTAGCGATCAGCTGTCGATCTCGATGAAAGTGGCGCGCCAGCGCCCACTTCATGCCGAGAGCCTGGCGGCACTGGCATTGGCCCAGACCACCATGACCGACGCGTGGTTGCGCTTGCAGCAATTGTCAGTCCAGACTGAGCAATCGGCGCAATCGGCAAGCCTCTGGCTGCCCGCCGAGTTGCAGGCGCAGTGGATGCAGTTGGCGCAACAAGGCGAGCGCTGCAAGCTCGAATTTAATCAACAGGTGAACGCCTACAACCAGGCGGTCACTCAATTTCCAGCGGCGCTGTTGGCTTGGTTGTTTGGCTTCAAGTTGGCGCAAGCACTTTGAGCCACAGTCAGGTTTCTACTCCTTTGTGGCGTCAGCTCCAGGCTACGGCTGGCGTGCTGCGCCAGGTACGGGAAGGCGCCTCGGCCACGACCGCGCTGGCTGAGGTGGCCAGTGACTTGCGTCCCGCCGTGCAATCGCTGCTGTACCAGGCACTGCGCTCACTCGGCAGGGCTGAAGTCATTCGCCAACAGCTGGCGCCGCGTAAGCCACCGGCAGGGGCTGATGCCCTGCTGTGCCTAGCGCTGGCGCTGGCTTGGGATGAGCAGGCGGCGCCATATGAAACCTTTACGTTGGTCAACCAAGCGGTTGAGGCCGCCAAACGCATGCCAGCCCTTGGCGCCCAAGCCAATTTCATCAATGCCTGTTTGCGCCGCTTCATGCGTGAACGTCAGGCCCTGGTTGAGTTGACCCATCACAACCTCTTCGCTTTGTGGAACCATCCGCTGTGGTGGATAGCGTTGATTAAAAAAGACCACCCGCAGCACTGGCAAGCGATATTGCAAGTCAATAACCGGCCTGGTGCTATGAGTTTGCGCGTCAACATCCGAAAAATCGGGGTCGATGCGTATCTCAAACAATTGGCGCTGGCCGGTATGGAAGCTGAACGCTGTGGCCCTAGCGGAGTGATGCTGGCTCAGGCTCGCCCAGTGCAAGCCGTGCCCGGCTTTGAACAAGGACTGGTGTCGGTACAAGACGCTGCGGCGCAGCTGGCCGCGCCCTTGTTGCTGCGGGGGCTGGACTGCAGCCAGCCGCTGCGCCTGCTCGACGCCTGCGCCGCCCCTGGCGGCAAGACCGCTCACCTGCTGGAGATGTCTCAGGCCAGCGTCACCGCCCTGGACATCGACCCACTGCGCTGTCAGCGCATCAATGAGAACTTGAGCCGTCTGGGTTTGCAGGCACGGGTGCAGGCAGCCGATGCGCTGCAGCCGAAAATCTGGTGGGATGGCGAGCTGTTCGATGCAATATTGCTTGACGCGCCTTGCACAGCCTCCGGCATCGTGCGGCGCCATCCCGATGTCCGCTGGCTGCGCCGCCCCAGCGACATTGGGCAGCTCGCGGTCCTACAGGCCAAGCTGCTCAGGACCCTGTGGCAATTGTTGAAACCCGGCGGCAGGCTGTTGTATTGCACCTGTTCGGTGTTTCGCGAGGAAGGTGAGCTGCAGGTGCAAGCGTTTCTTGCACACAACACCGAGGCGCTATTAATGCCGTCACCGGGTCATTTATTGCCCGGTGACGGCGTGGATGGTTCAACCCTCATTCACAATCAGACCGATGACCATGACGGCTTTTATTACGCGCTGTTGGAGAAGCGCGCGGCTTGACCTGTCCCTGCTTTTGATCTGCGCAGGTTTGGGCGGGGTTCAACCGCGCCTGGCCCATGCCGATGCGGGAGCCCTCGAGATCAGCCAATTCAAACTCGAAGCTGAAGACAACAAGCTCATGCTGTCCGCACTGGTGCGCTTTGGCTTGCCGCCCAGTGTGGAAGACGCGCTGCACAAAGGCGTGGCTCTTTTTTTCGTGGCCGAAGCCACGGTGTTCCAGGACCGCTGGTACTGGTTTGAGAAAAAAGTGATCACGACCGAGCGCCATATGCGACTGGCTTACCAGCCCCTGTCCCGACGCTGGCGCCTGAGTCATGCGGCAGCCGCCAACATGAATCCTCAGTCAGGCTTGACCTTGACCCAGAATTTCGACTCCCTGGAGGAGGCTTTGTCCTCCATCCAGCGCCTGTCGCGCTGGAAAATTTCCGATGTGGCGCTGGTCGAACCCGGGTCGAGTTACAACGTGGCTTTCAATTTCAGGCTTGATTTGTCGCATCTGGCGCGGCCCATGCAAATCGGCGCCTTGGGCAAATCCGACTGGCAGCTGGCGGCCAGCCTGCGCCGGAAATGGACACCGGAGGACGGCAAGTGAGCGCCAAATCCGGCACAACGGCCAAGCCTGAGGGCAGGCTGCCCCGGCTAAGTGCCCGCGCTCTGCGCTGGAGCTTGGGCGCCGGATTGGCGGTGATGGTGGCCCTCGGCCTGGTGTTGCTGTTCTTGCTGACCCAGGCCACCAACAACCGGGAGCTGTATGAGCGCAATTACGCTCGCCTGTTTGTCCTCAACATGGTGGTGGCCGGGCTGTTGCTGATTGTCATTGCCTGGATCACCTACCGGCTGCTGGGAAGGCTGCGACGGGGTCGATTTGGCAGCCGCCTGCTGCTCAAGTTGGCGGCAACTTTTGCGCTGGCTGGTTTTGCCCCGGGGTTGCTGATTTATGTGGTGTCGTACCAGTTCGTCAATCGCTCGATCGAGAGCTGGTTTGACGTCAAGGTTGAAAGTGCGCTGGTTGCTGGCCTCAACCTGGGGCGTTCGACCCTGGAGTCAATGTCCGACGAACTCAGCGAAAAAAGCAAGATCGCGGCTGGGCAGCTGACTCAGGTCAGCGATGCATTGGCCGGACTGATGTTGGAGCGGGTTCGCGAGCAGCTCGGCGCCAGTGATGTGGTGCTGTGGTCGGCTTCGGGCCAGGCGATTGCCAGTAGCGGGCAGTCCCGTTTTTTATTGAGCCCGGCGCGGCCGACAGCCCAGCAATTTCGTCAAGTTCGGCGGCAGCCGGTGCTGGCCTGGATCGAGGGCCTGGAGGAAGCCGTGCCTGAACCAAACAACCCGCCGCGCATCAGGGTTTTGCTGCAAGTCAACAACCCGGTGCTGGGCTTGCTCGGTGAAGTTCGCTATCTGTATGTGACGCGAGCCCTGCCGCCAGGATTGGTGGCCAACGCCCTGGCAGTAGCCGAGGCCCATCGCGACTACCAAGAGTTGGCCCTGGCCCGCCATGGCCTGCGCCGCATGTACATCGGCACCTTGACGCTGACCTTGTTTCTTGCTATTTTTGGTGCGGTCCTGCTGGCCGTGGTGCTGGGCAACCAGATCGTGCGGCCTTTGTTGCTGTTGGCCGACGGCGTGCGCCAGGTGGCCGCCGGCGACCTCAGACCGAAACCAGCCTTGCAGGGCAAAGACGAGCTGGGTGGACTGACTCGATCCTTCGCGCTAATGACGCAGCAGTTGGCAGACGCCAGGCAGGCCGTGGAAAAAAGCATGGGTCAGGTGGACGCATCCCGGGCCAACCTGCAAACCATTCTGGACAACCTGACTTCGGGCGTGATCGTGCTCGATGCTCGGGGCCGGATTCTCTCCTCGAACCCCGGCGCCACTCGCATTCTGCGGGCGCCGCTGGCGGCTTGTGAAGGCCAGCCGCTGGCGAGCGTGGCGGGCCTGGAAGACTTTGGCGACGGGGTGCAACACCAGTTCGAGGCTTTCCTGGGTGAGCGCAGCCAGCATGGGCTGGACCACTGGCAGCAATCGTTCGAACTTGGCGTCAGTCAGGCTAGCGCAGCTTCTGAGCAAGGCGGTGACAACCAGACCCTGGTGGCGCGCGGCGCGACCCTGCCCGGTGAGGCGCGGTTGTTGGTGTTTGACGATATTTCAGAGATCGTGTCGGCGCAGCGGGCCCAGGCTTGGAGCGAAGTGGCGCGCCGGTTGGCCCACGAAATCAAAAACCCCCTGACCCCGATTCAGCTCTCGGCCGAGCGGCTCGAGCGTCGCCTCAGCGGCAAGTTGGCTGAGCCTGAGCAGCTGGTGTTGAACAAGTCGGTCAAAACCATTGTCGACCAAGTCGAGGCCATGAAGCGTCTGGTGAATGAGTTCCGTGACTATGGCCGGTTGCCCGTGGCCGATCTCAAGCCGCTGGACCTTAACACGCTGGTGGCCGATGTGTTGCAGCTCTACGCCAGCGAGATGCCCCCGGTGCCGGTGTTGACTGAATTGGACCCCGAGTGCCCGCAAATATTGGGTGACGCCCAGCAGCTCCGTCAGGTGGTACACAACCTATTGCAAAACGCACAGGACGCCAGCGAGTCCCGGCGTGGCAGCGATGCCCGGGTCACCCTCAAAACCCAATGGGTCGAAGCATCGGGTCGGGTCCGATTGGTGGTGCGGGATCAGGGCAGCGGCTTTCCCGAAAAAATCCTCAAACGCGCTTTCGAGCCTTATGTCACGACCAAGGTCAAGGGCACTGGTTTGGGTCTGGCCGTCGTCAAGAAAATCGCCGACGAACACGGTAGCCGGGTCGACATCAGCAATCGGATGGCAGACGGTCAAATCGTAGGAGCTCAAGTGTCGTTATCATTCGCCATAGCAAATCCCGCTTCGACCTGAGCGCGGCAAAGCTAACCCGAAGAGGACAGGGCTGGATCATGGCAAATATTTTGGTGGTCGATGACGAACCCGGCATTCGCGACTTGCTGTTTGAAATCCTTAACGACGAAGGCCACAATGTTGAGGTGGCTGAAAATGCAGCCCAGGCTCGAGCCGTGCGTTTGCGTGAGCGCCCCGACCTGGTTTTGCTCGACATCTGGATGCCAGACACCGACGGCATCACGCTGTTGAAGGAATGGTCCAGCACCGGCGCGCTGACCATGCCCGTCATCATGATGAGTGGCCACGCCACCATTGACACCGCGGTGGAGGCGACCCGGATCGGGGCCATGGCTTTTCTGGAAAAACCCATCACCCTGCAAAAGTTGCTCAAGGCAGTTGATCAAGGACTGGCCCGCGGCGCTGTGCGCAAATCAATGGCGACGTTGCAACTGCAACAATCGTCTGGACAAGTCGCCCTGATGGGACTCGGGGATGACGAGCTCCTGGCGGTAGAGGCAGGCCCACAAGCCCAGCAAAATTTTTCTCTGAACAAACCGCTGCGAGAAGCCAGAGACAGTTTCGAGAAAGCCTATTTCGAATACCACCTGGCGCAGGAAAACGGCTCCATGACACGCGTGGCGGAGAAGACCGGACTGGAGCGAACTCACCTCTACCGCAAGCTCAAGCAACTCGGCGTTGACTTGAGCCGCAGCAAACGCAGCGCGGCCTGAACGCGCAAGCGCTGCTGCCGGAGCTGAAGCAAATTACTATCGGCAACTTACTGGTCAAACCGCCACAACGCAATGACTGAAACCAAATAGCCTCCACGAAAGTCGGGGCGATTCAGATGAGGTATTTGCGAATGCCGCGCTGGTAGTCTTTGTTCGTCATGGGGCAGTCTTTGTTCTATCTCCTGCTCCAGTCGTTTTAAGCATTCTTCGGCAGCTACGCTGTAGCGTCGTGTGGTTTGGGGGATGCCCATTTCCTCCTTAAACTTGGCTCTGTCGTAGAGGTTGCCAGCCACTCGCTTGGCAAAGCTCAAGTCTTTGTATCGGGTCGTCGCTCGGTGCCACACTTGGTCAAACAACTTGAAGCGCACTTGCTAGACAGAGCTTGTGTCACGTCGATAAAGCACCACTGCGCCATCGCGTAAATGGTGAATCTGATTCTTTGTAAGGTTGGCAATCAGCTTGAAGGTTTGCAGGGAGATGGGCTGGGGGGTAAGTTCAGCCAAGCAGGGATAAGCCAGTTGGGTTGCTTTCAACTTTCATTGCTCCTAAAAGCATAGCTTAAAGTCAAGCACCCACAGAGGACAACCAGAATTTGTGTGCAACGCCCGTGCTATGACAAAACAGAGAAAAAAGTCAGGTTGCAAGGCAGGGCGACGGTGGTAAAGTTCTTGGCTTTCAATTGGGGAGAAGCGCAAGCGCTGCTGCTATAATTTAAGGCTAAGGCCCGGTAGCTCAGTCGGTAGAGCAGAGGACTGAAAATCCTTGTGTCGGTGGTTCGATTCCGCCCCAGGCCACCATTTTTCAAAGCCAACTGCTCTCGGTTGGCTTTGTCATTTCTGCTTGGGGGTGATTCAGCGTCGGCGGCAACACTCGAGATCAGGCCGCTGCGCCAACAAAGTTGCGTCCGCGCGGCCCCTGCATGGCAGCGTCTATCATGCTGCGCGCCTTGTCCTCGGTCACGCCGTAGGCGGAGAAGCGCGTATCGACACCCAGTTCGCGTAGAAAAGTCTCCAGCACGGCGGCCGGATCTGCGACCTCGCGCCCGAATATGCGCGCGAGCACGGCATCGCGGTCGAGTCGCTTGCCCTGGGCCAGACGCCAGACCATGGGCAGGGTGAAGGAGCAGGCGAGGCCGTGCGGCAAGCCGTGCAGCAGGGTCATGTCATAGGAAATCGAGTGGGCCAGCGCGGTCTTGGTGTTGGAGAAGGCGAGGCCGGCCTGCAGGCTGGCGCGCGCCGCAGCGCTGCGCAAGGCCTTGTCTTGGGGATTTTTCAGCAGCGCGGGCAGGGTGGCGATGACGGTGCGCGCGGCCTCGACGGCAAGCGCATCGGAAACCGGATTGCAGTTGACGTTCCAGATCGATTCGAGCGCGTGCGACAGGGCGTCGAGTCCGCTGTTGCGTGTCACCGTCGCCGGTAGCGACAGCGTCAGTTCCGGATCGACCAGCGCGGCCTCGGGCCAAGTCTCATTGAGGTGCAGCGAGTATTTTTTCGGTTTGCCCGAGGTGCGGTCCCACAATGTCGCCCACGGCGTGACTTCGCTGCCCGTGCCGGCCGTAGTCGGCACGGCGATCATCGGCAGGGTGTGGGTGACCGCAGGTGCTTTCCCGGCCGCCAGCGCGGCGTGGATTTCGGCAAAGTCGCCGCTGGCAACGCCGGGCAGCAGCATTTTGGCGCTGTCCAGAACAGAACCGCCGCCAACCGCCAGTACAACGCAGTCCGGATGTTGCCGCCAGAAGGCCCGATAGGTATTGCTCACCCAGTCGAGTTCGGGATTGGGCTGCACGTCATCGATGACCGTGGCGAGGCGCTTGCCGAGCATGGCTTCAATCCGCGACCGCAGACCGCTAGCCCCGGCTTCGGGAAAGGTGACGAGCACGGCGCGGCGCCCGCCCAGCAGCGCGGGCAACTGTTCAAGACTGCCCCAGCCGAAATGGACGGCGACCGGGTTGTGGTATTGCCAGGAAGCGCTCACGTTCGGCCTTTCATCTATAGCGTTTGCGGATGTTGCCGTCAGGAGGTCGACGGTCATGGCGTGTGCGGCATCGGATCGATGGGTAGGCACCCGGCGATACCGAAGACTTCTTCCATCATACGGGCGACGCTGAGCAAGCGTGCTTCGCCGCGCGGCGGACCCACGATCTGCAGACCGACAGGGAGCCCACTCTTGGTGAAACCGCACGGCAAGGAGATTGCAGGAAGCGAGGTAAGCGTTATCGCGTAGGCGATCGAGTACCATTCGTAGTAATTGTCGAGTTTCACTCCCTCTACCTCGTCGAGCGCGCGAATATCGACATCGAAAGGAGCTACGATGGCCGCAGGGGTCACCAGAAAATCGAAATCCTTAAAAAAAGCCGCAGCGCGCTGGTAGAGCTGCCCGCGCCTGCGCTCGGCGTCGGCAATATCTCCGGCAGTCATTTTTCTGCCAAGGTCCATGTTCCAGACCAGTTCCTTACGCACGCGCTCGCGGTTCGCATCGACGATTGGTGCGAGGTCGCCTACAAACTGATTGGCACGCAGCACCTTGAAGATCGCACGGGCATCGCGAAGATCGGGACAGGCCTGTTCGACGCTTGCGCCGATCTCGGAGAAACGCGCCACGGCGGCCGCGCAGATCTCGGCAATTTCCCTCGCCACTGGCGTAAGCCCATCGAGGTCGTTGCTGTAGGCGACACGCCGTGGGGCAACGGGCCTATCCACCGCATCAACGAAGGATTCACCGTGATGGGGGATCGAGATGGGATCCGCCCAGTGGTGGCCCGCCATCGCGTCGAGCATCAGCGCAACATCGCCGACATTGCGCGCCATCGGCCCCTGCACCCACAGGTTGTCGTAGGGAAGCCTCCCGCGGCTGCGCGCAACGCGTCCCGGCGATGGTCGCAGTCCCACCACCGAACAGAAAGCCGCCGGAGTGCGCAGGCTGCAGCCAAGATCCGAGCCGGTGGCAAGCCACGCCTGGCCCGTCGCGACTGCGACCGCGGATCCGCCGGAAGAGCCGCCGCAGGTCTTTGTGGTGTTCCATGGATTGCGCGTCTTGCCAAAGACCTCGTTGAACGTGTTGGCACCGTGTCCGAATTCGGGCGTATTGGTCTTGCCGATGACGATGGCGCCGTTCGCCTCCAGTGTCTCGACCATTGCGTCAGAGCCATCGGGTATGTGCTCCGCGAACAGCGTGGACCCGTAGGTGGTGCGAACGCCTGCGACGTCGTTAAGGTCCTTGACCACGATCGGCAGGCCGCCCAGCCACGTGTGCTCGCGTCCCATCCCCGGTTTGGTGCCTTGCAGGCAGCGTGCGTGCGCCAGGGCGCGTTCGGCGCAGATCGTGGATACCGCGTTGAGTGCGTCGTCGGTCGATTCGATGCGCGCCAGCGAGGCTCGCACCATCTCGACGGACGATACTTCACCCGAGCGCAGCAGTCGCACGGCTTCGCGGGCGGTGAGGCGGAAGAGTTCGCTCATGCGAGACCGCGTTCGAGTGGAATCTCCCGGAGCCGACGGAGGTCCCAATAATTGCTCACGCGAACTGTCCCGGCATCTCGCCACGGGTCACGCGCGGCTGAATCTCGCAGAAAACAAGATCGGCGATATCTGCTGATCCCGGCAGCAGGTAGTCGGCGCCGGCGGCCTTAAGGGTGTCGTAGTCGTGCGCTCCAGTGGCATAGAGGCCGACGGTCCATGCGCCCGAGTTCGCCCCTTCCTGTACGCCGGCGGTGATGTCATCGGCCTTCACCACCGCCGCGGGCGGATAGGCGTTCGCCTTGTACATGCAATCGTAGACCAGGAACGGCGTAGGCCGTCCGCGCGTGTTCTCGGAATCGGCCACCACGTCAAAGCGGATGCCGTGCTTCTTGTCGAGTGTTTCGTATATGGCGTTGCACGCCTCGAT
>CAXNKH010000039.1:0-9225 GCA_964202765.1 Burkholderiales bacterium
ATGCATCCCTTGTCTATTGCTGTGCTGGTCCTTGGCTTGAGCGCCTGCAGTCCCCGTTTCAATTGGCGTGAAGTGCGACTCGATAGCTCTGGCCTGGTGGCCCTGTTGCCCTGCAAGCCGGATCGAGGCTCGCGCACCCTGCCCATTGCACCTACAGCACCGACCGCTCTAATTACATCCACTGCACCGACCGAACTGGTGCTGCACATGGTGGCTTGCGAAACACAGGGCGCGCTGTTCGCGGTGTCCTTTACCGAGCTCAAGAGCCCAGAGCAGGTGTTGCCGACACTCGCCCAGTGGCGCTTGGCCACCCTGAGTCAATTGCGGGCCCAGATCAGCAGCGCCCAAGCCTTGGGGGTCAAGGGGGCTATTCCTTTGCCACAGACCGAGTTGTTGCTGGCGCAGGGGGTCCGCGCCGACGGCAGCGCCGTGCAGGCGCAGTTGCTCTGGTTTGCCAGCGGTACCCGGATTTTTCATGCTGTGGTGTACTCCGACAAGGTCAAACCGGAAGTAACACAGACTTTTTTTGCAGGGCTACAACTTCAATGAACTTTCTCGCGCGACGCCAAGCCATTCTTGTTTTTCTGGCTTTTGCTTTTGCTTATTTTTTGTCTTCCCTGATTCGGGCTATCACAGCCACTCTTTCGCCGGTGTTGACCCAGGAATTCGCGCTCAATGCGCGTGACCTGGGCTTGTTGGCCGGAGGCTATTTTCTGGGTTTTGCCTCAACCCAGCTGTTGCTGGGGCGCTGGCTGGATCGGCACGGCCCCAAGCGTGTCAATTTGGCGTTCCTAGCGATTGCCGTGCTGGGCTGCCTGGCGTTTTCTCTGGCGTCGAGCTTTACTTCGCTATTGGCAGCGCGCATTCTGTGTGGTGTTGGAGTCGGCGCTTGTTTGATGGCACCGTTGACCGGTTACCGGCGCTGGTTTGAGCCATCAGTCCAGATCCGCAGCAACTCCTGGATGTTGATGACGGGGTCAATGGGTATGGTGGCTTCAACCTTGCCGGTACAGTGGCTGCTGCCGTTGCTGGGCTGGCGCCCCATGTTCCTGGGTTTCGCCGTGCTGGTGTTGCTCGCCATGGCGGTGATTGCCTGGCAAGTGCCGGGTTGGCAGACCGAGCCCAACGCCGCAGACAACAACGCCGATAACAGCTATGCCCAGGTATGGATACACCCTTACTTTCGCCGGCTCATTCTTCTTGGTTTCTTCAGCTACGGCAGCTTACTGGCAATTCAAACCTTGTGGGCCCTACCCTGGATGATTCGGGTTGGGGGTTACAGCTCGACGCAGGCCACCGAGGGCCTGTTTTGGATCAATGTGGTGATGCTGGTGACTTTTTGGGCCTGGGGCCTGCTCGGCCCTTGGTTGGCGCGACGCGGCTGGGACGCTGAGCGCTTGATGATCTGGGGATTGCCATTGAGCCTGTTGCTGCTGGCCCTGCTGATCGGCGCGGGGGACATGCTGCCGGGCTGGACTGGCGTTTTGCTGGCGCTGGTGTGTGTGAGCACCTCGGTGGTGTCACTGTCCCAGCCCTCTTTAGGCATGGCGTTTCCGTCTGCCTTGGCGGGGCGCGCGCTGTCGGCCTTCAACTTGATCATTTTCTCTGGTGTGTTTGTGGTTCAGTGGGGCATCGGTTTGTTGGTCGATGGCATGAAGGCGCTAGGTCTGAGCGAGGTTCAGGCTTTCCAGTCCGCGCTGCTCGTCCTGCTGCTGTGTTGCTGTGCATCTTATGCTTATTTTGTCGCGACAAAAAGCCATAATGCGGTGGACTCGCCATCATGAACAACGCCATACTGATCATCGCCCACGCCCCCCTGGCCAGTGCTTTGCGGGCCTGTGTCTTGCATGTGTTTCCCGACGAAGGGCGCGAGGTCTTGGTGCTTGATGTCCAGCCTGGTGCGACGGCGCAGGAGACCTTGGGCGCTGCACGCCAGACTTTGGCACAATCCGGCGCGACCTCGGCCTTGGTGCTGGTCGACATCTTGGGGGCAAGCCCCTGCAATGTGGCGCAGCAGTTGGTCGATGGCGTCACGTCCCGCTTGGTCACCGGTGTGAACTTGCCCATGCTGATGCGTGCCGTGACCTATCGACACGAAAGCCTCGAGGCGCTGGTGGCGCGCGTGCTGGCCGGTGGCGCGCAGGGTGTGATGCAGGCGCCGCCGCACCCCGTGGAAATCGATGAAACCGAAACATGATCAAGAATAAAATCAGCATCAGCAACAAATTGGGCCTGCACGCCCGGGCTTCGGGCAAGCTCACCAAATTAGCCGGCAGTTTCCCCTGTGAGGTCTGGCTGGCCCGGGGTGAGCGCCGGGTCAATGCCAAAAGCATCATGGGCGTGATGATGTTGGCGGCCGGGCTGGGCGCCAGCGTCGAGCTTGAAACCGATGGCGAGCGAGAGCAGGAGGCGATGGCGGCCCTGCTGGCGCTGATCAACGACAAGTTCGGGGAGGGCGCTTGACTTTCTCGATTCATGGTCTGGCCATCTCGCGCGGCATCGCCATTGGCCGTGCTGTGCTGGTGGCCCCCAGCCGCATCAACGTCGCGCATTACTTTATTGACCCCAGCAAGGTCGAGGCAGAGGTTCTGCGGGCCCGGCTTGGGCGCAATGCCGTGGTGGATGAAATCCATCGCCTGCAAAGCAATATCGAACAAATGGGGCCGGACGAAGTGCCCCACGAGTTGGCCGCCCTGCTCGATGTCCACCTGATGCTGTTGCAGGATGAGTCGATCAGCAGAGGCGTCAAACACTGGATCTCTGAGCGTCTGTACAACGCCGAATGGGCCTTGAGCACCCAGCTCGAAATCATCGTGCGTCAGTTCGATGAAATGGAAGACGAGTATTTGAGGGAGCGCAAATCCGATCTGGAGCAGATCACCGAGCGGGTGTTGCTTGCCATGCAGGAGCAGGCCTCTCCGCTGGGGCCTGTGACTGATTGGCGCGCCGGGCAGAGGGGCGATTCACCGGATGGAACGAAGCAGGGCGATGCATTGATTTTGATCGCGCACGACTTGTCGCCCTCGGATATGCTGCAGTTCAAACAAAGCGTGTTCGCCGGTTTTGTCACCGACGTGGGCGGCAAGACTTCGCACACCGCGATCGTTGCGCGCAGTCTGGATATTCCGGCCGTGGTGGGTGCCCGGATGAGCAGCCACCTGGTGCGGCAGGACGACTGGGTCATTGTGGATGGTAATGCGGGTGTGGTCATCGTTGATCCTTCGCCTCTGATGCTGGCCGAATACCGCCAACAGCAAGGACAAATTGAAATCCAACGAGGTCAGTTGGACCAATTGCGCGACACCCCGGCGCTCACGCTCGATGGCCAAGCCATCGAGTTGCTGGCCAATATCGAAATGCCCGAGGACGCTGCTCAGGCGCGGGCCGATGGGGCGGTCGGTGTAGGGCTGTTTCGCAGCGAATTCCTCTTCATGGGCCGCCTGGGTCAGTTGCCCGATGAGGAAGAGCAGTACCAGGCTTACAAGGTGGCGGTTCTGGGCATGCAGGGCTTGCCGGTAACCATTCGAACCCTCGATGTCGGCGCCGACAAACAGCTTGACGGATCGGCCCGGGAAGACGCCCACCTGAATCCGGCTTTGGGCTTGCGCGCCATTCGCTGGAGCTTGGCCGACCCGGCCATGTTCTTGCTGCAGTTGCGCGCTATTTTGCGCGCCGCAGTCCATGGACCGGTCCATATGCTGATTCCGATGCTGGCGCACTTCAGCGAGATCCGGCAAACCCTGGCCTTGATCGAGCAAGCGCGCGCCGATCTCAAACAAGAAGGCATTGAGTTCGGGCCGATTCAGCTTGGCGCCATGATCGAAATTCCGGCTGCGGCGTTGACGCTCAACTTGTTCTTGAAATATTTCGATTTCCTGTCAATAGGGACTAACGACTTGATCCAGTACACGTTGGCGATCGACCGCAACGACGAGTCGGTCGCCCATTTGTACGACCCGCTTCACCCGGCGGTACTTCGGTTGGTTGGCGAGACTATTGCGGCTGGCCAGGCGCAGGGCAAAAAAGTGACGCTGTGCGGCGAGATGGCCGGCGACATCAGCCTGACCCGGCTGTTGTTGGGGCTTGGATTGCGCAGCTTTTCTATGCACCCTTCGCAGATTTTGGCGATCAAGCAGGGGGTGCTCCGCGCCGATACGGCGCAGCTTCAACCCTGGGCCGAGCTGGTATTGCAGGCTGAAGAGCCTGCGTCTTTGATGGAAGTCTCCCCCGCACCAGAGTCGACGGCTTTATGATCAGGGCGAACTTGACGCGCTGGCCGCAGGAATCCTGAGCATTAATCTGGAAGTTTTGATTGCCGTCGGCCACACCGACTCGGCTGGACCGGATGCCTGTAACCAGCGCCTGTCAGTGCGCCGGGCCGATGCCAACCGCATTCGCACCGAGACTCGGGGCAAGAGTCAGCCGGTTGCCGACAACGCCACGGCCGAAGGCCAGGCCAAGAACCGCCGGGTTGACATCGAGGTGGTTGAGGCCAAGGCCAAGTAAGGTTTTTTTGTGCCTTATTCAGGCGTCAGTTTGGCGTCGATCACGGTTTTGCGCCAGCGCGCCGTATCGCTTTGAACCAGGCTGCCGAGTTGCTCGGGCGAGCTGATTTGAATGCTCAGACCCTGGGCCGCCATTTGTTCGCGGACCTCGGGCAACGCCAAGACGGCACTGAAATCACGGTGCAGCTGGTTGATTTTCTCGGTTGCGGTTTTGGCCGGTGCCAGCACCGCGTACCAGGCATCAACCGTGTCCATCAGTTCGATGTCCGCTTCCTTGAAGGTGGCGACGTTGGGCAGCAAGGGCGAGCGGCTGCCGCCGGTCACGGCCAGCATGCGCAGCCGTCCCGCCTTGACGTGGGGCAGCATGGAGTGAAAGCTGGCAAACATCACTTGGACCTGACCCCCGATCAGGTCGGTGGTGGCATTGCTGATGCCACGGTAGGGGACGTGCAGCATGTCAAAACCCATCTGCTGTTTCAGCAATTCCATTCCCAGGTGGTGCGGCGTGCCATTGCCTGGCGAGCCAAAATTAATGAGGCCCGGTCGTGCTTTGGCTATCGTGATCAGGGTGGGCAGGTCGTTGGCCGCCAGTTGGGGGTTGACCACGATCGCAAAATTGGCCACCGCCATTTTCATGATCGGGGCAAAGTCGGTTGTGGGGTCAAACCCAACCCGCCTGTAGAGGTGTGGCGCCATGGTCATGCTGTTGATGGCCATCAACAAAGTGTGGCCGTCGGGCGTTGCCTTGGCTGCAGCCTCGGCCCCAATATTGCCGCTGGCACCGGGCTTGTTGTCAACGATCACCGATTGCTTCCAGCGCTCGCTGAGCTTGGGTGCGACTATGCGGGCAATGATGTCGCTGCCACTGCCGGGGGTGAAGGGGACGATTAGGGTCACCAAGCGATCCGGGAAAGCCTGGGCCTGGCTGACTATCAAACCCAGTCCAAGGGCCAAGCCGGACAGGGTTCTGTAAAAAGATGGATGGATGGACATGGTTCAGTTCTCCTTGGAGGGCGATTTCATACCGAGTAATTTAAAGGCATTTCCAAAATAGAGCCGGCGCGCATCTTCTTTCGGCAAATTGAGGTCTTCCACCGAGCGGATGCCTTCGCGGATGAACTGGGGGCCGCCCTCGGGATCGAACGGGCAGTCACTGGCAAACACCACCTTGTCTGGGCCAAAAAAATCCAGGCCGCAGCGCAAGGCCGAGGCGGAGCCGCCCAGCACCGTGTCGCCGTAGAACATTTTGAAATAGTCCATCGGTGCCTTGGAGAGCTTTTTCAGCACGTCGGCCTCGGCCGGGTCCACGCTGCGGCTGCCCAGTTGGGCCCACAGGGTTTCGGCACGGCCAGAAAAATAGGGAATCATGCCGCCGCAGTGGTGGGTGATCAGGCGCAGCTCGGGCAGTCGATCGAGCAAGCCGGAGAACACCAGACGCGACATCGCCACACTGGTCTCAAACGGCCAGCCCAGCACCTGCCAGATTTCATACTGGGATTTGTCCTCACCCGCATAGTCGGCGCGGGTCGCGGGGCGTGCCGGATGCATCCAGACCGGCATGCCGTGGTGCTTGGTGATGCGCTCAAAAATCGGAAAAACTTCCGGGTCGTCCAGTGCCCGGCCGTTGACGCTGGTGAGGATCTGGATGCCCCTGGCACCCAGGGAAGTAATCGCGTAATCCATTTCGGCCAGCGCGGCCTCGGGATTGTTCATCGGCAGCGAGGCCACAAAAGCCGGGAACTTGTCAGGCCATTGCCGGCAGATGACGGCCATCGACTCGTTGGCCACGCGCGCAAAAGCGGGCGATTCGCCCGGGCCGCCCAACATGTCAGGTGAGGGCAAGGACAGCGAGAGCACTTGTTGTACTTCGGGCCAAGATGAGAGCATTTCAACCCGCGCCGGCATGTCCCACAACAGGCGCAGATTGCTCATGCGCTTGATCATGCCCGGCTCTTTGCCGTGTTTTTTTACCAGCTCGAGATAAGGCAAGGGCAAGACATGGTTGTAAATGTCGATTTTGATTTCGCTCAAGCTAACTCCTTCAGGGGGCAACAAGCAACAGCTCAGACCAGGGGAACGGTCAAGGGGTCATAGGAATAAAGCCACTCGGAACGCGCTTTGTTCAGGTCTTGGTCGTGGAAGGCCTGGCGCATTTGGACTACATCTTCAACGCGGTAAAGGGCACGACTGTCGGTTGATCCGTTGACGATGCGTGCCGTGCGTTGCAGCCGATTGCGCTGGTAGCGTTGCAGTGCGCCGGGTACGTCATCGAGATCGTCGCTCAGGCAGCGCGTGAGCACGGCCGAGTCCTCAATCGCCATGACCGCGCCTGAGGCCATGTAGGGCAAGGTTGGGTGCGCTGCATCGCCCAGCAGTGTGGCGCGGGAGGTGCTCCAGTTCGCCACCGGCGGGCGGTTGTTCAGCGCGTAGCGGTAGCAACTGTCTTTGTCGATAGCGTCGATCACGGTTTGAATGGCAGGGTGCCAGCCGACAAAATCGGCCTTTAATTCGGCCCAGGGGCGCTTTTGCGTCCACGATTCGGTTTCTGGCTGATCGTGCTCCACCAGGCCGACAAAGTTCATCACCGCACCGGCACGCAGGTAGTACATGACGGCGTGTTTTTTCGGCCCACACCAGACCGTGGAGACGCGCGCCATGATGTCGGTGGGCAGTCGCTCTACCGGGATCACGGCGCGCCAGGCGATGTCGCCGGTGTAGCTGACGGGGGTCTCGCCCAAAATCTGGGCCCGGATCGCTGACTTGATGCCGTCGGCCCCGATCAAAACATCGCCTTTGACGGCTCGGCCATCGGCCAATTGCAAAGTAACGCTACCGCTGGATTCTTCAAAGCCTTCGACCTTGGCATTCAGGGTGATGCAATCCGGGTCGAGTTGATAAACCTTGCGCGCCAGCACATCGTGCAGGTCGGCGCGGTACAAGTGGTAGTAGGGCGCGCCGTGGGCCCTCTCGTGACTCGCTCCGAGGGCTACTCTGTGCATCAGCTCGGCGGTGTCAAAGCGGCGGAACTCAAACGCCTGCGGGCGCACGGCCACTTTCTCTAACTCATCACGCAGGCCTAAGGCGTACAAGACTTTGACCGCGTTGGCACTGGTCTGCACGCCGGCACCGACTTCGCCCAGTGCGGTTGCCTGTTCATAAAGACGAACTTTGAAACCCTGTTGTAGCAAGCAGGCGGCCGCCGTTAAACCGCCAATGCCGGCACCAGCAACCAGGATGCTGAGGTTCTTTTTCATCAATCTACGGTCGCACCCGACGCCTTGACGACGGTGGCCCAGCGCTCAATCTCTGATTTGAAATAGGCCGAGGCTTCTTCCGGGCTGTTCACCACAATCTCAAAGCCCAGGTTGGCAAAGCGTTGGCTCAACTCGGGAGAGCGGAAACCCTTGGCAATGTCGGTCTGCAGTTTGGCGATGATGTCCTTGGGCGTCCCTTTGGGTGCGGCCAGGGCCTGCCAGGACGAGACGTCAAAGTCGGGCAAACCACTCTCGATCACGGTCGGGACGTTGGGCAGTTGGGGCATGCGGTTTTTGGATGTGACGGCGATGGCTTTCATCTTGCCGGCGCGGATATAGGGCACTACCGCACCAAAGTTCTGGAACGAGGCCTCGATAGTGCCCGCCATGATGTCGATCTGGGCCGCTGCGCCACCGCGGTACGGGATGTGAACGCCAAAGGTTTTGGTTTGCATCTTGAACATCTCGGCCGACAAATGGTCGCTCGAACCGGAACCAGACGAACCATAAGAAATTCGCCCCGGGTTCTTCTTGGCGTAGTCAATGAACTCTTTTAGGGTGTTGGCTGGAAAGTTGGGTGGCGTGATTAAGATGTTGGGCGTGCGAACCGCCACTGTGATGGCCTCCAGATCCCGCATCACATCGTATTTGGGCGCTTTGTACATGCTCATGTTGATGGCGAAAGTGCCAATCGAGCCGACCATCAGGGTGTAGCCATCGGGCGCAGATTTCGCCAAGGCTTCGGCCGCGATCGAGCCATTCGCGCCGGGACGGTTTTCCACGATGGCGGTGTAGCCCACTTCATTGAGTTTTTGAGCGACAGCCCGCGCCACAATATCGCTGGAGCCACCGGCCACAAATGGGACCAGGATTTTGACTGGCTTGCTTGGGTAGGCCTGGGCCCAGGCCGAGGCCAGGGGTAGGCTGCTGGCCAGCGTGGCCAGCAAGAGTGGAATATTTCGGGTAAAGCGGTTCATAAAAATTCCTTTATTGTGTTTCCACTGGGCTTTGCACGGTCTCGTGCCCTGCCACTAAAGCGACAGTCTAAGCCACACAGATTCCCAAAAAGCGGTAGATTGGCGCTGGGCAGGCATTTGCTCTGTACTTCACTCAAAAGAAAGGCTGTCATGAGTCTCATCGGAAAAATAGCTTGGATCACGGGCGCGGGCACCGGCATCGGCAATTCGGCGGCGATGGAGCTGGCCAAGTCCGGCGCCACAGTGGTTTTGTCGGGCCGCAGGCAAGATGTGTTGCAGCAAGCGGCTGCCGACATCGTTGCGGCCGGCGGATTGGCCGAAGTGGCTGCGCTCGATGTGTCAGACAAGGCGGCGGTGGCTAAGGAAGCAGCCGAGTTGCTGGCACGCCACGGGCGAATCGACATTCTGGTGAATTGCGCAGGCACCAACGTGGCCAAGCGTTATTACAAGGACCTGGTGCCCGACGATTGGGACAAGGTGATGGCCATC
>CAXNKH010000040.1:0-9073 GCA_964202765.1 Burkholderiales bacterium
AGCTTGATCGGTCAGGTGCTCCCCGACAAAGGCATCGTAAAAACCCAGATGGTCGGCCAGAATGATCGTTTCACGGTCTTCCTGTAGCGTCTCTGTGGGATTGCGCTCCAGGGGGTGGAGCGGCATTGTGAAGTAGCCCAAACGCATTCTTTTTCCTCTGTGGTGTTGGCGGCAAGGTGTTATTCTGGCTGGATTCCTGCATCACGAATGACTTGGGTCCAGCGGGTGATCTCGGTGCCTATGAATTTGTTGTACTCAGGACGTGTCAGTTTCGAGGGTTCGAGACCCAGTTGATTCAGACGGGCCTGAAATGCTTCGTCCTTGAGTGCTGCAGCCATCCAGCCTTCGAGTTTTTTCATGGCTTCGGGCGTGGTACCGGCCGGCGTGGCCAAGCCCAGGAAAAAGCCGAGCTCGTATCCGGGGTAGGTCTCAGCAATGGCCGGAACCTGCGGCCAGGCCTTGTAACGTACTGGCGCGGTCACTCCCAGCGGTGTGACTTTGCCACCTTCAATTTGGGCCAGTGCCGGCAAGTACTCGACAAAGAGAACCTGCAGCTGTTTACCGTAAAAATCTTGCAGGGCCGAGCTGATGGCCTTGTAGGGAATGCCGGTCATGGGTGCGCCAGTTTTTAGGCGGAAAAGTTCGGCCGTCATCTGGGATGCCGAGTTGTAGTGACCGTAAAACACTTTTCCCGGATTGGCCTTGGCATAGCTCACCAGGTCAGCGATGGAGTTGATGCCTGAGCCTTTGAGGACCAGTGCCACCGAAGCGGCCGTGCCGAACATGCCGATATGGTCGAAATCTTTCTGGGGGTCGTACGGTACTTTTTTATACAGGCTTAAATTCGCGGCCAACGTCGTGTTGGTGGTCAGCAGCAGGGTGTGGCCGTCAGCCTGTGCATTCTTCACGAAATCCGTTCCTAAAATCCCGTTCGCCCCAGCCTTGTTTTCGATCACCACGGGTTGCTTGGCAATCGCTTCTAGATATTGGCCGAAAGCGCGTCCGGTGATGTCGCCAGCCCCCCCCGGTCCGAAGGGAACCACCAGCTTGATTGGCTTGGCCGGCATGACTTGAGCCAAGACGGCAGCCGCAGACAACACGCCACAGATTAATACAAAACATTTGAAACTTTGACAAACACGAATCAGCTTGGGCATGTTTTTCTCCTAGGGTTTGATTTGTGCTCGCATTTTAGAAGTAAGCCGATCTCTAGGGGGAAACCCTGGTGGCGTCTTGAGCTTGCGCAGGAGCGGCATACTCCAGAGAACGTTATCCCCTTGGGTGCTACAAATTTTGGAGAATTACAGATGATTTGCAACCGCTATGGGGTCTCGGGAGCGCGGCATGCGTGACGAGAATTTCAAAAACGATCAGGCCACTGCACTCAAGCCTCACGAGAGACTTCCTTTTTCGGCCATTGTGGATCGACCTGCTTTGCGTTTTCCAGGAGGGGCGCGCATGGTGGTGTGGCCCGTCGTCAATATCGAAGAATGGGATATTTCCAGACCCATGCCGCGGATGGTGTCGCCGCCGCCCGGGGGTGTCGCTCCGGTGCCCGATGTGCCGAACTGGACCTGGCACGAATACGGTATGCGAGTTGGCGTGTGGCGCTTGATGGAGGCTTTTAAAAAGGCTGGGATCAAGCCCACGCTGTCGATCAATGCCAGGGTCTGTGAAACCCGCCCTCGGGTGGCACAAGCGGCACTTGACGAAGGTTGGGAATTCATGGCGCATTGCTACGAACAGATACCTATCCAAAAAATAGCCGATGAACGCGCGATGATGGAGCAGACTTTGGACGTCCTCACCCGATTCACCGGGGAGAAACCCAGAGGCTGGCTCGGTCCCGGGCGCAGCCAGACTTATCTGACGCCAGATTTGATCAAAGAGTTGGGGCTCAGCTGGTTTGGTGACTGGGTGTTGGACGATCAGCCGCAGTACGTTAAAACCCGCCATGGTCCGCTGGTGTCACTGCCGTATTCGATCGAACTCAACGACATCAACATCATGTTGACGGCACATCAGAGTGCCGATGCCATGTTGGCGCGAACCAAAGATGCATTTGAGCGTCTGTACCAAGAATCAGAACATGGGGCTCGGGTCATGGCATTCGGAGTCCATCCCTATATTTCGGGGGCCAGCCACCGTATCAAGTATTTCGAAATGTTGTTGGACTTCCTGGGCAGTCATAAGGACGTGGTGTTCATGAATGGTTCACAAATCTGCGACTGGTTTAAAACAGTGCAAGCTGTGCCGACCGATATGGCGAGCTGAACACCGGCCATGGATTCGAATCCCGCGTCCTATTCGATTGTGAAGGCCAGTGCCGAGATCCGAGCGGGCAGGTTAACCCCACTTGCCTTGATGCAAGATTGCCTTGACCAAATCGGAAGAGGCGAGCGCGAGCTCCATGCTTTTTTAACACTGACTTCCGAGCAGGCATTGGCGCAAGCCAGTCAGGCGACGCGTGAAATTCAGTCTGGTCAGTGGCGCGGCCCAATGCACGGCATTCCGATTGCGCACAAAGATGTCGTGATGACCAAAGGAGTGCGGACCACAGCCCATTCAAGGTCGCTGGAGAATTGGGTTCCAACGTCTGATGCTGGCGTGGTTCGTTTGCTCAAAAACACCGGTGCTATCAGCCTGGGCAAGACGGCTTGTCATGAATTCGCATTTGGCTCGCCATCGCCCGATGATTTGTTTCCGCCGGCCCGAAACCCTTGGAATTCGGACCATATGCCTGGAAGCTCAAGCAGTGGCTCCGCCGCCGCAGTTGCTGCGGGTTTTTGTCTGGCGGCCACCGGGACAGACACCGGTGGTTCGGTCCGTCACCCGGCAGCCGCCTGTGGCTTGGTGGGACTCAAGCCCACGCGAGATGTTCTTCCAACCTCGGGCGTGATTGCGCTAGCGCCGAGCATGGACCATGTTGGCCTGTTGACTCGAACGGTCCGAGACAATGCACTGATTTTCCAGGCGTTGGTTCAGCCCGATGCTGCTGGGCCGCTCAATCACTGGTTGCAGCAGCCTGTTTCCGGTCTTAGGCTCGGTGTGGCACGAGACGCAGTCACGGCGCAAAGTCACGATGCCGAAGTATGGGCTGCGTTTGAGCAGTCGCTCTTGTTACTTGAGGAACTTGGCGCCCGTATTGTCGACATTGAGCTGCCTGCTACCGAGCAAGTCGTTGCTGATGCCAATACCGTGATCGGATTTGAGGCTCATCTGCAATTGCAGAAAACCTGGCGTGAACAACCAGAGCATTTGGGCCAAGGTTTGCGTCGTCGCCTTGAAGCGGCTTCTAAGATTTCATTGGATGCTTACCAGAATGCCCGAGCCAGAAGCACAGTGCTGCGGCATGAAGTTGACACTTTATTCGAATCCGCGGTCGATGCGATTGTTTTGCCAGGCCGGGAAAGTCCAGCTGAAACGATGGCGAGTTTGATGAGCAATTTGACGGGACAACGCAGTGCTTGCAATCGACTTTTCAGTTTGACCGGTCACCCGGCGCTGACGCTGCCAATGGGGCTGAACAGCCAAGGGCTTCCTCTGGCTTTGCAAATCGCTGCGGCACAGCACCAGGAGTCGCGTTTATTCCAGATTGCGGCGGCCTTTGAGGATGTGTTGGGCTGGCATAGCCCGAAAACTGTCAAGCCGTGGCAACGTCATTTCAATCTATCACCAATACCTGAGCCGGGGTTGCCCGTAGCTGGATGCTAGACTGAAGCCGTCGTATTGGAGGCTCACCTCTGCCCGGATTAGATACGCCTTCGATGTCGTCCTACCTGCCGGTGACGCCCTAAGAAATTATTGAAGCTTCGGTTCAGGCGGCCGAGGCCGGGGCCGCCATCATTCACCTTCGTGCTCGCGATCCTGTGACCGGCAAGCCCGATCAAAGCCCCGAGGCTTTTGGAAAATTCCTGCTGCAAATCAAGCACAGAACCAATGCGATTCTGAATCTGACCAGCGGCGATTTGATTTTCCGCAACACCTTCAAAGACATTGAATTTGCCTTGGCAGCTTGCTCGGCCAACCAGACCCGGTTTGAGCTGGAGTGTTACGACATTGGTCATCTTTAAACCTGGCGCATTTTGTCGATCGTGGTTTGATAAATCGTCTTTTTTGTGCAATCGGTGTTCGGCATTCTGGGCAGCATCGGGACCCACCCCAAAGATGTGCTGCACATGCGGCGCACTGCAGATCGTTTGTTTGGCAAGGATTACCAATGGTCGGTGTTGGGCGCAGGACGGCATCAACTCCGGATTGCCGCCATCTCCGCAGGATTAGGCGGCAACGTCAGGGCTGGCCTGGAAGACAGCCTCTGGTTGGGCAAGAGAACACTGGCGAAAAGTAACGCGGAGCAGATGCGTCAAGTGCGTCAAGTGCGTCAAATTATCGAAGGATTGGGGCTGGAAATCGCCAGTCCGGCCGAAGCCAGGCAAATGCTGCAACTCAAGGGCGCAGAAAACGTGAGGTTTTAGCCGAACGGCCAAAATTGAATACTGGGACAATAGGGGGATGAGTGAAGTACTATCCCCAACCCTGCCGGTCTTCAAGCCGGCCCCCAAAGTCGGTTTTGTCAGCCTAGGCTGTCCCAAAGCCCTGACTGATTCCGAATTGATCCTGACGCAGCTCAGCGCGGAAGGCTATCAAACCTCTAAGACTTTTCAAGGTGCCGATCTGGTGATCGTCAACACCTGCGGTTTCATTGACGATGCCGTGCGCGAAAGCCTGGACACCATTGGTGAGGCGCTGGCTGAAAACGGCAGGGTGATCGTGACCGGTTGTCTGGGTGCGCAAACAGGTGCCGGTGGCACGAATCTGGTCAAGCAGATGCATCCCAGCGTACTGGCAGTGACCGGGCCGCACGCGACCCAGGAGGTGATGGATGCTGTGCATGCCAATCTGCCCAAACCGCACGATCCTTTCGTGGATCTGGTTCCCAATGCGTTTGGTGTGGCTGGCATCAAACTTACGCCGCGGCATTACGCCTACCTCAAAATCAGCGAAGGCTGTAACCACCGCTGCACTTTCTGCATCATTCCTTCCATGCGCGGCGATCTGGTTTCGCGCCCGATTGGCGATGTGCTGAACGAAGCACGCGCTTTGTTCGAAGGCGGGGTAAAAGAATTGCTGGTGATCAGTCAGGACACGTCGGCCTACGGCGTCGATGTCAAATACCGCACCGGTTTTTGGGACGGAAAACCGATCAAGACCCGCATGCTCGACCTGGTGCAAGCACTTGGGACAATGGCTGAACCCTATGGCGCCTGGGTCCGTCTGCATTATGTGTACCCTTACCCCAGCGTTGATAGCGTGATTCCCTTGATGGCAACCGGTTTGGTCTTGCCTTACCTGGATGTCCCCTTGCAGCACAGCCACCCCGATGTGCTTAAGCGCATGAAACGTCCGGCCAGTGGCGAGAAAAATCTTGAGCGCATCCAGCACTGGCGCGAACTTTGTCCGCAAATTGTGATTCGCAGCACGTTTATTGCTGGCTTTCCCGGCGAGACTGAAGCCGAGTTCGAGCACCTACTTGACTTCATGCGCGAAGCCCGGATTGACAGGGCCGGTTGTTTTGCTTACAGCCCGGTGGCCGGCGCTGCAGCCAATGACATCCCAGGCATGCTCCCGACGGAATTGCGTGAGGAGCGGCGGGCCCGTTTCATGGCGGTGGCCGAAGCGGTTTCTGCGGTCAAACTGCAACAGCGCATTGGTGCCACCATGCAGGTGCTGGTTGATTCAGCGCCAGCCATGGGCCGGCGTGGTGGGGTCGGCAGAAGCTATGCCGATGCGCCGGAGATCGATGGCGTGGTCAAGCTACTTTCACCGGAGAAAATCAGCAAGACTTTGAGAGTGGGGGAGTTCACCCAGGCCCGCATCGTCGGCACCCAGGGCCATGACCTGCTTGCCGTGCCGGTTTGAATCAGTTGCTCAGTTGGAGAACTGTCACGGTTTTACTTTATATTGGTGCCCAGAAGAGGACTCGAACCTCCACACCTTGCGGCGCATGGACCTGAACCATGTGCGTCTACCAATTCCGCCATCTGGGCATTCAGGAAACAAGGAGATTGTATCAAAAATATCAGTCAAACCAGCGCGCTGCTGGATGAAATCAGTGGAACCATCCAAGGACACCGCGATGGACATGGGTTCTTTTTGCGTGATGATGGAGAGGCCGATATCTATCTTCCGCCCAATGAAATGCGGGCCGTTCTGCACAACGACAGGGTCAAAGTACGGGTGGTTCGAAGTGACCGCAAAGGCCGTCCTGAAGGTAAGGTTCTGGAGATTGTCGAGCGACCGCCGCAGCCCATCATTGGCCGCTTGTTGCATGAGAGCGGGGTTTGGCTGGTCGCACCGGAAGATAAACGCTTTGGCCAAGATGTCTTGATACCCAAAGGCGCAATTGGCATGGCCAAGGCCGGCCAAGTGGTGGTCGTGGAGTTGGTGGAACCCCCCGCCTTGTTTGGACAACCGGTGGGACGGGTCAAGGAGGTGCTCGGAGAGGTCGATGACCCGGGCATGGAGATTGAAATTGCGGTCCGAAAATACAGCGTGCCGTATGAATTTTCTGACGCCTGCATAGCTCAGGCCAGAACTTTGCCCGATCGGGTGCGTGAGCTCGACAGGGCCCAGCGCATCGACTTGACCGATATCGCTTTGGTCACCATTGACGGTGAAGATGCGCGTGACTTTGACGATGCCGTTTACTGTGAACCGACCACCCAAGGTCGCGGCAAGTCGGCTGTGAAAGGTTGGCGTTTGTTGGTGGCCATTGCCGACGTCAGCCATTATGTAGAGACTGGTTCGGCCATCGATGTCGACGCCTATGACCGGGCCACCAGTGTTTATTTCCCGCGCCGGGTGATCCCCATGCTGCCGGAAAAGCTCTCTAATGGCCTGTGTTCACTCAACCCCGAAGTTGAGCGTTTGTGCATGGTGTGTGACATGTTCGTCAGCAGTGATGGCGAGGTGCAGGCTTATCAGTTCTACCCGGCAGTGATGTGGAGTCATGCCCGCTTCACCTATACCGAGGTGGCTGCGATATTGGCCAATACTCGGGGGCCGGAGGCGGCGCTGCGGAAGAAACTGGTTCCTGATCTGCTTAATTTGTCGGATGTGTACCGGGCCCTGTTGTTGGCACGAAACAAACGCGGTGCGGTTGATTTCGAGACCACAGAGACTCAAATCATTTGCGATGACAACGGACGGATCGAAAAAATTGTTGCGCGCACGCGCAACGAGGCACATCGCTTGATTGAAGAGGCCATGCTGGCCGCCAATGTCTGTAGCGCCGATTTCATCGCGCAAAGCAAGCACCCTGGCCTGTACCGGGTGCATGAAGGCCCGACTCCTGAGAAAATTGAAACCCTGCGCAATTTCCTCAAGGCCAGTGGTGTGGCCATGAGTGTCAGCGACGACCCGGTACCGGCTGAGTTTCAAGCCATTGCAGCGGCAACCAAAGACCGACCTGACGCCCAGCAGATTCATTCCATGCTGTTGCGCTCCATGCAGCAGGCGATCTATACCTCGATCAACAGTGGCCATTTTGGCTTGGCATTTGAGGCTTACACCCATTTCACCAGCCCGATCCGGCGCTACCCCGATTTGCTGGTGCACCGGGTGATCAAAGCGACGCTGAACCGTTCCCGCTACCAGTTGCCTGCCCTGCCGACGCCCGGCGAAGCCCATGCCAAACTGTCGCGTCGACTGGAAAAAACCTTGGCTGCACGGGTCAAGTCGCCCGTCGAGAAGCCCAAGAAAATCAGTGCCGATAACCTGGCCTGGCAAGCAGCAGGGCTGCACTGCAGTGCCAATGAACGCCGCGCTGACGAGGCCAGTCGCGACGTGGAGGCCTGGCTCAAATGTAAGTACATGCGAGAGCACTTGGGCGAGGAATATTCGGGTGTGGTGAGCTCGGCCACCAGTTTCGGAATTTTTGTCACCCTAGACGCCCTGTTTGTTGAGGGCCTGGTTCACATCACTGAATTGGGTGGTGAATATTTTCGTTTTGACGAAGCACGACAGGAGCTCCGCGGTGAGCGAACGGGTACCCGCTACGCGATCGGTTCACGGGTGCGGGTCCAGGTCAGTCGGGTTGATCTGGATGGCCGAAGGATTGACTTTCGACTGGTGCGGGAAGGTGAAGAATTGTTGGCGCGGGCCATGAAAGATAAGGGCGTTCAGCGTGAAGGGCCGGGCCGAGCAGCCACGGACACGACATTACTAAAATCAGGCGGCAAACGCGCATCAAAGAAAATAGACCCTTCTTTCCTTCGCAGCAGCAAGCCCGCGACAACAGCCGGCAAGAAGGTGGCCCATAAAACCGCCAAAAACCACAAATCCAAGCATCGCGGCTGAGAGCTGAATTGATCGATAGAACCAACAGGAGATTTAAGAAATGACTTCGAATAAAAAAATAGCCATCGTCACCGGTGCCGGAACCGGAGTAGGTAAAGCTGCCGCCCTGGCTTTGCTGAAAGATGGTTACAGCGTGGTCCTGGCAGGGCGACGTTTGGAGCCGCTGGAAGCGGTGATTGCCGAGTCGGATGCTGGTTCGCGTGCCTTGGCCGTGACCACCGACGTGGCTAAGCCCGAGTCGGTCAAGGCCTTGTTTGACACCACAGTGAAGACCTTTGGTCGACTCGATGTGTTGTTCAACAACGCGGGTGTGAACGCGCCAGGGATTGCCCTTGAAGATCTCACGATCGAACAATGGCGCTATGTGGTTGATGTGAATCTGAGTGGCATGTTCTATTGCATCCAGCAAGCTTTTCATGTGATGAAGGCACAGTCGCCACGCGGTGGCCGCATCATCAACAATGGATCGATTTCTGCCCACACTCCCCGCCCCAATTCAATTGCTTACACATCGACCAAACATGGCGTGATGGGCTTGACCAAGACCGCTTCGCTTGATGGACGTAAGTACGATATCGCCGTCGGTCAAATTGACATTGGTAACGCTGCCACCGAGATGGCAGCGCGGATGGCCAAGGGTGTGCAGCAGGCCAATGGCGAAATTGCCATCGAGCCCTTGATGGATGTGGATGTCGTTGGTCAATCGGTGCTGTAC
>CAXNKH010000041.1:0-8951 GCA_964202765.1 Burkholderiales bacterium
CAAGGCATTTGACGATGCCTTGCAACTGACCGGCTTGATCGTCACCAAGCTCGACGGTACCGCCAAAGGCGGCGTGCTGGCTGCCATTGCCCGCGAACGGCCTATTCCCGTGTATTACATCGGTATCGGCGAGCAACTCGAAGACCTCCAGACCTTCAAAGCTGACGAATTTGCCCAAGCCCTGCTGTCTTAGCCCCTGACTGACTCATTCACCCCATGAACCCTTTATTGAATCGACTAGAAGTTGAAAGCGCTGCCGATCCCACGGCAGCCGTGATCTGGCTGCATGGCCTGGGGGCTGACGGCAATGATTTTGCTGCCATCGTTCCCCAGCTCGATTTGTCGGACTGCCCGGCGATCCGTTTTGTTTTCCCCCACGCACCCAGCATTGCGGTGACCGTCAACGGCGGCTATGTCATGCCGGCCTGGTACGACATTCGGGGTGCCGACCTGGTCCAAGGCGAAGACGATGCCGGAATTCGGCATTCCGCCCAAGCTATCGAAGCCTTGATTGCCCATGAAGTCGCGCGTGGCATTCCGACCGAGCGCATCGTGCTGGCTGGCTTTTCGCAAGGCTGTGCCATGGTGTTGCACACGGGCTTGCGCCACGCCCGAAAACTCGCTGGCATCATGGCCTTGTCGGGCTACCTGCCATTGGCCAACAGCTTGGGGTCAGAACGCACACCAGCCAACCAACAGACGCCAATTTTCATGGCGCACGGCTTGGTCGATACAGTGGTGGTGTTGGCTCGCGCGGAAGAATCACGATCGGCACTTGAGGACTTGGGCTATCCGGTGCAGTGGCAGACCTACCCGATGCCGCACAGCGTTCACCCACAGGAGATTGCGGACATCAGTGATTTTCTGCAGCAGGTGTTGGCTACCGAAGCGAGTTAACGCACACGCAATAGCTTGTCACCCGTGGCGGCCTTGACCTCGCCAATCTCGACCGCCAAATCAAATCCGTGGCGTTTGAAAATAGCCAGCACCTGCGCCACGCACTCGGGCGAACAAGAAACCAGCAAACCGCCGCTGGTTTGTGGGTCGCTCAACAAGGCTTGGTCGATTTCTGACAAGCTACTGGCCATAGCGATGTCTGCGCCATAGCCATCCCAGTTGCGGGCCGAAGCGCCTGTCACAGCCCCCGAAGCGGCCAGCTCCCTGACCCCGGACAACAACGGAACACGATCCCAGTCAATTTGCACGCTGCAACCCGCTCCGCGTGCCAGTTCCAGGGCGTGGCCGGCCAGACCAAAGCCAGTCACATCGGTCAGGGCGTGAACCCCCTCCAGTGCGGCCAGATCAGGGCCCGGTGTGTTGAGGCGGGTGGTGACATCAATCATGCGCGCATAGCCGGCTGCATCGAGCTGCCCTTTTTTGAAAGCCGCCGACATGACACCGACGCCCAGCGGTTTGCCCAGAATCAAACGGTCGCCAATTTTGGCATCGGCATTGCGTTTGACCCGCTTCGGGTGAATCAATCCCAGCGCCACCAGGCCATAAATCGGCTCAACTGAATCGATGGTGTGACCGCCAGCGATGGGAATTCCAGCAGCCTGACAGACCGACTCGCCTCCCGCCAGTATCCGGCCTATGGTGTCGGTCGACAACACGCTGATCGGCATGCCGACCAGAGCCAGCGCCATGATCGGTCTGCCACCCATGGCATAGACATCGGAAATGGCGTTGGTGGCAGCAATCCGACCAAAATCGAATGGGTCATCAACGATGGGCATGAAAAAATCGGTGGTGGCGATCAGGGCCTGCTCCTCATTGAGCTGATAGACCGCAGCGTCGTCCGCCGTGGCTATGCCGACCAGCAGTTCAGGGGGCATCGGCATTTTGCTGGTGCCCTTGAGGATTTCCGACAAAACACCGGGAGCGATTTTGCAACCGCAACCGCCGCCATGCGAGAGCGAAGTGAGACGGGGCTCTAAGGCCTTGGGGAAGTTGGCGTTCATGGTTCTTTTTCTGTTGAGGACGGGGCTGAAGGTCGACCCCGCAAGCTTACTCGTAACTCATCGATCAGTTCGATCAGCGCAGCGCGTTCACGGGCCGGAGCAAACAGCGGCGCGCGCTGACTGCATTGTGAGCGCAACTGCGCAAGCAGTTCCGGTTCGTCCCGGCAGCGTTGCAGTAACTTTGCCAGTGCTTGGGCATCGCCCCACTCGAAAAAACCTGCGTAGTCCTGGCCCAACATGCCGATATTTCCGGCAATGCGCGAGGCCAGCACCGGCGTGCCGCAACGCATCGCCTCCATCAGCACATGGGCACCACCCTCCATCTGGCTGCAGTGCACCAGCACATGGGCGCGTTGAATATGGCGACGCGTGGCTTCGTGACCACGCTCGCCGAGCCAGCGGTAGTGCGGGCAGGCCAGAGCCGTCTGTTGCGCCAATTCACCGAGAACGGGATCGAGTTCAGCACCAAGGTGGTCAATCAAGATGTCGTTGCGCTGCTGCAGGAGATACGCTGCCTGGAACAGCGTTTGCGGTGATTTTTCTTCGCGCAAATGGCCCACCATCATCGCTCGCAAATGGCTGGCACTTTTTTCCAGACTTTGCCGTGCGGTGGTGGACTGAAAAATGACTCGGCATTTGCTGCGCAGCGCTATCGGCAGCGCATCGGGCCCTAGTTCCTGCAGCACCACCAGACGCTGAGCCAACTGCAAAGAGGCTTGTGCCTCCCGGTTATTCTGAATATCCCGGTACAAATCGGTTCCCGTCAGGACCACGGCCAAACCGGCTCCGGGGTAAGCCTGTGACCAGGCTTGAATCGACGCGGCCGAACGACGCGCGTGCAGGGCTAGCATGGCCTGTGCCGGTTCGTCCTTGGCCCCTGCCTCTGCGGCCGTCCAGGCCTGAACGATGCGGCAGCGGTAGTGAGGAGAGAGCAAGCGCGACCAGCGCCAGGCTGTTTGCCAGTTGCCGTTGTTCGCCGCGGCCAAGGCCGGACTGACAATGATGAGCCAGGGTTTGTGTTGCATGGGGCTTCAGGCCTGGGCCCAAAACACGGCAAACCAGGCCTGGGGGTCCTGCCAAACCCGAGTCTGAGAAAACCCCGCTGCCAGCAGCATTTTCGCAAAGTCCTGGCTCCGGTATTTGTACGAGTTTTCAGTGTGAATTCGCTCGCCGACAACAAAATGGCGCTGACCACCGGGCCAAGACACATGGACAGCCTGCTTGGCCTGCAAATGCATTTCAATCCGTGACTGATGAGGATTGAAAAACGCCCGATGCCCCCAGTTTTCTAGCTCAAAGTTACTGCCAATCAAGCGATTGACATGGCGCAGTAAATTGCGATTAAACGCCGCAGTGACGCCCAACGCATCATCGTAAGCCGGCTCCAAAATCTGCAAGGGCTTGACCAAATCGACACCAATCAACAAACCACCACCCTGACAAGCGGTACGGGCCTGCGCCAGGAATTTAAGCGCCTGCTCCGGCGTGAAGTTGCCAATGCTGGAGCCTGGATAAAACAGCAGTCGCGGGCCCTCTCCAACCTGGGGTGGCAACTGCAGTTCGCTGGAGAAATCCAGACCCAGTCCCAGCACATCAAGCAGGGGGTGACGCTGCTGGAGTCGCAGCAAAGTGGCATGCAAAAAATCAACCGAAATATCCACCGCCACATAGCGAGCGGGCTGCAAGACCTCAAATAAGGCAGCCGCTTTCTCACAGTTGCCGGCACCCAGGTCCACCAACGTAGCCCGATCCGGCGTGAGCGCAACCATCTCCCGGCCATGGGCAGCAAAAATCGACGCTTCGGTACGGGTCGGGTAGTACTCGGGCAGCTCGGTGATGGCTTCAAACAGGCGAGAACCCAGGGCGTCATACAAGAATTTGGGTGAAATGCTGGCAGTCTGTGCCTGCAAGCCCTGCAGCAACTCATCTCGCACCGCGTCGCGATTGACCTGCTGCAATTGAATAAACTCAGGCTGACGGGCTTGGAGGCTGCTCATGACTGGCAATATAGCAGTGCGCGCGCCGCCCTCATTCTGAGTAAACTGCCAGTTGTTCATCCGTCAGTGCAAGCCAGGCCTTGCACTTTTTTTCCCTTGAAAGCACACCCTATGGCACAAGGTTTTTTTATCCCCCGCCTAAAGGGCTTGCTGGTCGGTTCTGTGATGGCTTTGGGCGCACTGGCTCAAGCACAACCGGTGTTTCGTGTCACGGCTATTCCCGACGAATCCCCCACTGAGTTGGCCCGCAAAGCTGGGCCATTGATGAAATACCTGGAACAGCAAATCGGCATGAAAGTCGAGTTCATCCCGGTGACCGACTATGCGGCTTCGGTCGAAGCTCTGGTTAATAAAAAAGTGGGCATGGCTTGGTTCGGTGGCTTCACTTTTGTGCAGGCACACAACCGATCCGGTGGAAAAATAAACCCCCTGGTCCAGCGTGAAGAAGATGAAAAATTCAAATCGGTCTTCATCACATCCGACCCCGCGATCAAGGCCCTGGCCGACCTCAAGGGCAAGGACGTGAGTTTTGGTTCACAAAGTTCGACCAGCGGCCACCTGATGCCACGCAGCTTTTTGTTGCAAGCCGGTCTTACCCCTGAAAAAGATTTCCGTCGGGTGGCCTACAGCGGTGCCCATGACGCTACCATTGCGGCCGTCAGCGCAGGCAAGGTCCAGGCCGGCGCGCTCAATATCTCGGTTTGGGAGAAATTTGTTGCCGACAAGAAAGTCGATCCCGACAAGGTTCGCGCCTTCTACACCACAACGCCTTATTTCGATTACAACTGGTCAGTCCATACCGATATGGCGCCGGCACTGCAAGACAAACTGAGCAAGGCTTTTTTGGCATTGAACAAAAATACGGCCGAAGGCAAGGAGATTCTTGAATTGCAGCGTGCCAGCCGTTTCGTACCCTCCAAACCAGACAACTACAAGGGCATCGCAGCCGCTGCAGCCAGCGCGGGCTTGCTATAGCTTGATAACAAACGCTTGAAGTGGCAGGCCAACCTTGCAAATTATTCTTGATCAACTCAGCGCCCGGTACCCGGCAGCGAAATCTCACAGCAAAGCGGCACTGACCACTGCCACCCTGAGCATTGACTCAGGCGAGCAGTTGGCCATCATCGGACCTTCAGGCGCGGGCAAGACCACCTTGCTGCACACTCTGGCGTGTGCGCTGCAACCGACCCAGGGAGCAATGCTGATAGACGGCCAGAACCCCTGGCTGCTGCCCCGCTCCCGTTTGCAAAAATTGCGCGGCCAACTTTATCTCGCGCCTCAAGTTCCGCCTTTCCCACCACGGCAGCGGGTCATTACGTCGGTGCTGGCGGGCTCGCTACCCGCCATGGGATTCTGGCGCAGCTTGCGCTCGCTGTTTTACCCGGTTGACATTGCCAAAGCCCATGCCGCGCTGGAACAGTTCGATCTGGGCGACAAGATTTTCGAGCGAGTCGATCGACTCTCGGGCGGTGAGCGGCAACGGGTTGGCCTAGCGCGGGTTTTGATGTCGCCCAGCAAGCTGTGGTTGGTCGATGAACCACTCTCGGCCTTGGACCCCACCCGAGCCCGTCAAGCTATAGACAGCCTGTTACAACAGGCCGATGCTCGGCGCTGCACGCTGGTGGTCAGCCTGCATCAAGTCGAGGTGGCGCTGGCCCGCTTCAAGCGTATTGTGGGCTTACGCGAGGGGGAAATTCTGTTCGATCTTCCGTCCCAGCAGGTCAGCCACGCCCTGTTAACCCAGCTCTACGCCAAGCACTTAGATGAGCTGGCGCCCGGACCCGACAATCCCGATGAGTCCCTCTCGGGTTTAACAGCTTCAAGGCTCACACCCTAACCATGAACGCCCGGGCCCAACGCACTGCCCAAGCACTGCACGACCCGGCTTGGTTGCAGCGCTCTTTTTATGGGCTAGCAGGCCTTGTGCTGCTCTGGCCCTTGCTGGTGTTGACCGAGTTCAAGCCCTGGATGCTGTGGGACAGTGCCAGCCTGGATGCCAGCTGGCGCTTTCTCAAAGAGTTTGCACTCCCGGCCAGCGACCTCGATTTCTTGTGGCTGGTGGCACGCGAGACTTGGCGCACCATCGCCATAGCCACGGCCGGTATCGTGCTGGCCCTGTTGCTGGCCCTGCCCCTGACTTTGCTGTCCACCAGCGCCCTGTCGGTCTCGCGCTTGTCGGGCCGCATGGCAGCTTGGCCTTATCTAATCCGGATGGTCTTGCGCGCCGTATTGGTCGTTCTGCGCAGTGTTCCAGAACTGGTCTGGGCCCTGGTGTTCGTTCGCGTGGTGGGCCTGGGACCGACGGCTGGTGTACTTGCCATTGGTCTGACTTACGCCGGCATGCTGGGCAAGGTGTACGGTGAGATTCTGGAGAGTGGCGAGACCCATGCCAGCAGCACCTTGCTGCGCAATGGCGCCGGACGGGTACAAACCTTTTTCTATGCTTTGCTGCCTCAAAATGCAGCCGAGCTGACCTCGTACACCGTTTACCGCTGGGAGTGCGCCATTCGATCCTCGGTGGTGTTGGGCTTTGTCGGTGCTGGCGGCCTGGGTCAGCAGATGGACAATTCGATGAAGATGTTTGCCGGTGCCGAAGTGGCAACCCTGCTCTTGGTCTTTATTTTGCTGGTCGCACTGGCTGACCATGTCAGCAGCCGCCTGCGTCAGTATTTGGGCTGAAAACATGCATTCCACACGCCCTTGCGTCAAAGCAGCCAACGAGGTGTACCGTCTGCCGCCGCCCTTGTGGGATGCCCGTTGCCGAGCCTGCTGGCTGGTGGCTGGGCTTTTGCTTTTGGTGTTGTGCAGTTTTTACAGCCTGGACCTGCGACTGCTGACCCTGTTCTCTGCCGAGTCCGCCAACAGCATGGCGCGCTTTTTGGCCGAGTTTTTCCCACCCCATCTGTCCGAACCCTTTTTAAATCAAGTTGGGATGGCCACACTCGAAACCCTGGCCATGTCATTGCTCGGAACCCTGCTGGCTGTTGTGGTTGGCTTAAGCCTGGCCTTGCCCGCCAGTCGCAGCCATGCCGAGGACCCAGCCCTGGCCCGCAACCCCACCCGAATTCTGCTCAATGCCTTGCGCGCCATCCCTGAATTGGTCTGGGCTGCTCTGCTGCTGATTTCGGCCGGTCTGGGGCCTTTTGCCGGGACACTGGCACTTGCTTTGCACACCAGTGGCGTACTGGGCCGTCTGTTTGCCGAAGCGATTGAAAATGCGCCGCCTGAACCCGGCTTTGCTCTGCGTAGCCAGGGGCTCGGTACTACCCAAGTTTTCCTCTACGCCACCTTGCCCCAAATCCTGCCCCAAGTGCTGTCCTATACCCTGTACCGCTGGGAAAACAATATCCGCGCTGCCGCCGTGTTGGGCGTGGTCGGCGCTGGCGGACTCGGTCAGATGTTGGCCTTTCACATGGGCTTGTTCCAGATGCAAAAGACTGCCACGGTCCTGATTGCCATGATGGCCCTGGTTGTCTTGGTCGATCTGTGCAGCTATCTGATGCGACGCAATCTGACCCGTTGATATCAGCCGCTGGACCCAACTGGCCTGCCCTCATCACATCGATCTGGACAATTAACCCACGGCCGCCAACCAGAAATTAGCACTCTGGCCGTCAGAGTGCTAAAATGCTTTCCATCACAAAATGTTGAGGGCAGAGTTGAAGATCTGTCCCGCAAAGTTTCATAGGGGATCCTGCATGACTTTTCCAATGGGGGTTTCGGGTTCAGCGCTAACGGTAGCCAACCCCTGGGCCGTGGTTCCGTCGCTGGGCAATCTGGAGGCTTACATATCGGCCGTGAATCACTTTCCCCTACTCAGCCTGGAGCAGGAGCAAGAATTCGCCCGAAAACTCAAACAAAGCAACGACCTCGAGTCAGCCAGTAAGCTGGTGTTGTCCCATTTGCGCTTGGTGGTATCGGTCTCACGTCAATACCTGGGTTATGGCCTGCCGCATGCCGACCTGATTCAGGAAGGCAATATCGGCCTGATGAAGGCCGTCAAGCGCTTTGATCCGGACCAGGGCGTACGCTTGGTGAGCTACGCCTTGCACTGGATTAAGGCCGAAATTCATGACTATGTATTGAAAAACTGGCGCATGGTCAAGGTGGCGACCACCAAGGCCCAGCGCAAACTGTTTTTCAATTTGCGTTCGATGAAACAGGGCTTTCAGGCCGAAGCTGCCGCCAAAGATGAGGGAACCCACCGGGACACCTTGAGCCCCTCAGAGATCCAACTGATGGCCAAAAAACTCAAGGTCAAGCCCGAAGAAGTCATCGAGATGGAAACACGGCTCGCAGGCCGGGACGTGCTGCTCGACCCCGCGCCAGCCGACGACGGCGAGCAGGCTTTTGGCCCGATCACCTACCTGTCGGACGCAGCCCATGAACCATCTGCCATGCTGGAGGCCAGGCAACGGGATGTGCTGGCCAGCGATGGTCTGACCACAGCATTGAGCGTTCTCGATCAGCGCAGTCGCCGCATCGTCGAGGAACGATGGCTCAAGGTCAATGACGACACTTCCGGGGGCATGACCCTGCACGATCTGGCCGCCGAGTTTGGCGTCAGCGCCGAGCGTATTCGTCAGATCGAGGTCGCCGCTTTGAAGAAAATGAAATCGGCACTGGCCAGCTACGTCTGACCATGCTGCAAATCCGCCACCAACTGCTGGCCGTCTTGCTTGGGTTGCTGGGTATCGGCCTGGGTTCCGCTGCGTTGGCGCAACAACCCGCTACCAACTGGCCCACCAAGGCGTTGAAAATCCTGGTGGGTTTTCCTGCCGGAACATCACCCGATCTGGTGGCCCGAACCCTGGCCGAACCCCTGTCTCAAGCGCTAGGCCAGCCCGTGGTGGTGGAAAATCGGCCCGGTGCCGCAGGCAATATTGCCGCCGATCTGGTGGCCAAAGCCACAGACCAGCACACCATAGGCATCATGATCAATGGCAACCTGACGATTGCCAAACTGCTCAACCCCAAAATCCCTTTTGATCCG
>CAXNKH010000042.1:0-8942 GCA_964202765.1 Burkholderiales bacterium
GCACAGCATCGTCGCCCCAGCCGATGGCGTGGTGGGCGAGCTGTTGTATTCACCGGGCGACCAGGTGGAGGAAGGCGCGGAGTTGCTTAAACTCTGCGCCTGATCGGATAAGAAATCATGAAACTAAGTTTTTGCTGTGCTGACACCAAGGCCGAGCCCTGGTTGGCGGGTTTGCGCGCCGCCTTGCCCGGGGCCAGTATTGAGCCCTGGGTCAGCGGCGCGGAGCTGGCCGATTACGCTGTGGTGTGGTCCCCGCCCCAGCCATTCATCGATGAACAGACCCAACTCAAGGCGCTGTTCAATATCGGTGCCGGGGTCGATGCCTTGATGAAACTCAGGCTGCCAGCTAAGCTGCTGGTGGTCCGACTCGATGACGCCGGCATGTCGACGCAAATGTCCGAGTATGTTTGCCAGGCGCTGATTCGACACTTCCGTGAATTCGATGCCTACGAGGCTGCCATGGCGCAGGGGCAATGGTCTTTCCGCAAGCCAAGGCGTCGCGCCGATTGCCCGGTGGGTGTCATGGGCTTGGGCGTGCTGGGGTCGCGTGTCGCCAGGGCGATTGCCCAGTTCGATTTTCCGGTACGAGGCTGGAGCCGCAGCGCCAAGCATATCGAAGGCGTGCGCTGCTTTGCCGGCGAGGATCAATTGGGGAATTTTTTATCCCAGAGCAAGGTGCTGGTCTGCCTGTTACCGCTGACACCACAGACCACAGGCATTTTGCGGCGTGAAACTTTGTCACAGCTGCAAAGCGGGGCCTATCTGATTAACGTGGCGCGCGGTGAGCATCTGGTCGATCAAGATTTGCTGGCCCTGATTGATTCGGGTCATATGGCCGGCGCCACGCTCGATGTGTTTCGGCAAGAGCCACTGCCGGCCGACCATTTGTTTTGGCGACAGCCCAAAATCACGTTGACCCCGCATACCTCAGCCCGCACCCTGCGCGATGAAAGCATTGCCCAGATCGCGGGGAAAATCCAGGCGCTGCACCGTGGCGAGGCCGTGGCCGGTGACGTTAATCCCCATCGTGGTTACTGAACAATACTTCGGGTTGGAAATCCCAGCCCCGCTAAATCTATGAACCTCCCTTCCAAAGTCAAACTGGTCGAAGTCGGCCCACGCGATGGATTGCAAAACGAAAAGCAAACCGTGCCCGCTGCCATCAAGGTGGACTTGGTGCAGCGCTTGCAGCTCGCCGGCCTCAAGGAAATCGAGGTCACCAGCTTTGTCAGCCCCAAGTGGGTGCCGCAAATGGCTGATGCGGCCGAAGTCATGGCTGGGATTGCGCGCCAAAGTGACATTCGCTACTCGGTGCTGACGCCCAACCTCAAGGGCTTAGAGGCTGCGCTGGGGTCCAAGCCCGATGAGGTTGTGGTGTTTGCAGCGGCCAGTGAATCGTTCAGCCAACGCAATATCAATTGCTCGATCGGTGAAAGCATAGAGCGCTTTGCACCGGTGGTACAAGCCGCACGGGACCATGGTATTTATGTACGCGGCGCCATCTCTTGCGCTCTGGGCTGTCCTTATGAGGGGGTTGTCACGCCCGATCAGGTGGAGCGGGTGGCTAGTCTGATGAAGGGCATAGGCGTGCAGCACGCCGGCGTCTGCGACACGATTGGGGTGGGCACGCCGCGCCAGACGCAAATGGCGTTTGAGGCCACGCTCAGGCACTTCGACCTCAACGACGTGTCGGGTCATTTCCATGACACCTATGGCCAGGCCCTGGCGAACACACTGAGGGCGCTCGAGCTCGGGGTCTGGCAATTTGATGCCTCGGTGGCCGGTCTCGGGGGTTGCCCTTACGCTAAGGGGGCGACCGGTAATGTGGCGACCGAAGACGTGGTCTATATGTTGCATGGAATGGGCATAGCTACTGGCATCGATCTGGATGCCTTGATGGATGCGGGGCAATTCATCAGTGACTTTTTGGGCCGAAAAACCAGCTCGCGGGTAGCCTCGTCCTTGCTGAGCAAGCGATCGGCTTAAGAGCAACCAGGTTGAAGCACGGCCATGAATGAAATTGTAAAACTGGCGCGTCGGATCCGCCTTGGGCAACCGGAAGATCCTCCCTCGCCCTGCATCTCGGTTTGCATCATTGACGCGGACAATGGCTTGTGCCAAGGCTGTTTTCGCACGATTGAGGAAGTCGCCGACTGGCCTGTGCTTGACCCGCAGGCCAAGCGAGGGGTCTGGCTTAGCATTGAACAACGTGTGAAAGCCGCCACCGTATGAAACACATCACTTTCCATCTGGACTTTATTTCGCCCTATGCGTACCTGGCGTTTGAGCAGTTGCCCGAGATTTTGCTGGGGCACAGCTACAGCGTTCGCTACAAGCCGGTGCTGCTGGCAGGCGTTCTCAAGCACCATGGCCAGCTCGGTCCAGCAGAAATTGCGCCCAAGCGTGATTGGACCTACCGCCAGGTGCAGTGGCTAGCGCACAAGCAAGGCATTGATCTGAGAATGCCAGCGCTCCATCCTTTCAATCCGCTGGCCTTGCTGCGTCTGGCGCTGGCTTGTGGAAAGCAGGGCGAGGCCAACCGCTTTGTGTGCGAAACCTTGTTTCATCATGTCTGGCGCGGCGGCGAAGATGCGCTCGACCCGGCACGTCTGACGGCGCTGACGGCACAGCTCGGCCCCGAGCGTGATCCGGGCAGTGACGAGGTTAAGCAAGAGCTCAAAGTCAATACCCAGCAAGCCATCGACCAAAGCCTGTTTGGCGTGCCCACTTTGGAAGTCGATGGGAAATTGTTCTGGGGAAGCGATGCCTTGCCAATGTTGCGAGATTATTTGAGTGCGGCGCCCTGGTTTGCCGGGCCGCACTGGGATGATGCAGCCAAGCAGGCTAGCGGCGTCAACCGACCGAGACCGCGCTGAGCCCATGACCTCTTCCCTGATCCGCATTCGCGGAGCGCGTCAGCACAACCTCAAAAACCTCGATCTCGACATTCGTACTGGTGAACTGACGGTGGTGACTGGCCCCAGTGGATCGGGCAAGTCCAGCTTGGTTTTCGACACGCTGTACGCTGAAGGTCAGCGCCGTTATGTCGAAACTTTCTCGGCCTATGCACGCCAGTTTCTCGACCGCATGGACAAACCGGCGGTGGATCGAATCGAAGGTGTGCCACCGGCCATCGCCATCGATCAGACCAACCCGGTTCGCTCCTCCCGCTCAACGGTCGGCACCATGACCGAGCTCAACGACCATCTGAAATTGTTGTGGGCTAGGGCTGGTCATCTATTTGACCGCAACAGCGCCAATGAAGTCCGGCATGACACATCCGAGTCCATTTACGCCGAGTTGCAGCAGCGTTGCCTGGCCCAGAACCCGCGGATTGTAATGACTTTTCCGGTCGAGTTGCCGGAAAACACCACAGCCGAAGAAGTCGCGCAATGGCTCTCAGTCAGCGGTTTCACCCGGGTCCAGGCCGAGCGTGAATTACAGCAGCGCAAAGTGCTGGACGTCGTTGCTGATCGGTTCCGACTGGCCAACGCGGAGAAAGCGCGGGTGCTGGAGGCGATTGAAGTTGCACTCAAGCGTGGCAGTGGACGCCTCAACGTCTATGTGCTAGAGGCGGATTCGGATGTTCAGGAGATATGGGGTTTTTCCACCGGTCTGCATTGTCCGCAGAGCGACCTGCGCTACACCGACCCTATTCCGTCGATGTTCTCTTTCAATTCGGCGCTCGGCGCTTGCGACAGCTGCCGCGGCTTTGGCCGGGTTATCGGTATCGATCTGGGTCTGGTGATACCCAACAACAAGCTCACGTTGCGTGCTGGCGCCATCAAGACGATGCAGACCCCGGCTTGGGCCGAATGCCAGGACGACTTGATGCGGCATGCCGAAGTGGCTGGCATTCCGCGTGACACGCCCTGGTACCAGCTCACGCCTGAGCAGAAAAAATGGGTGATCAAGGGCTCACCGAACTGGAACGGCAAATGGAAGCAGCACTGGTTTGGTATCGATCGCTTCTTTGAGTATCTGGAGACCAAGTCTTACAAAATGCACATCCGGGTACTGCTCTCCAAGTACCGCAGTTACACCACCTGCCCGAGTTGCGCTGGTGCCCGTCTTAAAACCGAGAGTTTGCTCTGGCGCATCGGCAGTCGCTCTGGTACTGATGAAGTGCTGCCTCCCGCCCAGCGCTTCATGCCTCAAGGCGTGAGCTGGACGCGGGCCCAACTTGAGGCCCTGCCGGGCTTGTGCCTGCATGACCTGATGCGTCTGCCACTAGAAAAAGTACGCCGATTCTTTGATCAATGGGGTGCAGCCAATGGGGGTCAGATCCCGATTCAGGACGGTCCACTTGACGGCGGCAATCCAACTTCAACGAAATCGGGCTCTGACCCCCATTGGCGGGCCGGCGAGCAGCAAGCACTCAAGCTGCTGTTCGAAGAAATCAGCACGCGGTTGAAATACCTGTGCAGTGTTGGCATCGGCTATTTGACGCTGGACCGCCAGAGCCGCACCCTGTCGGGCGGCGAGGTTCAGCGCATCAACCTCACGACTGCGCTCGGGACCTCCTTGGTCAACACGCTGTTTGTGCTCGATGAGCCCAGTATTGGTTTGCACCCGCGCGACATGCACCGCATCATCGAGGCGATGGCGCGCTTGCGCGATGCCGGCAACACTTTGGTGGTGGTGGAGCACGACCCGGCCGTGATGTTGGCGGCCGATCGAATAATCGACATGGGGCCGGGACCGGGTGAGCGCGGTGGTGAGATCGTGTTTGACGGAAGCACCGAACACCTGCGACATGCTGACACCTTGACCGGCGCCTACTTGGGTGGCCGCAAACAAGTGGGACTGGGTTTTCGGCGCATGGTGGCGCAAAGCACGCCTCGCTTGATCCTGGAAGGTGCAAATGAGCACAATCTGAAAAACATCAGCGTGGAGATTCCCCTGGGGCGACTGGTCTGCGTCACCGGGGTCAGTGGCTCGGGCAAATCGACTCTGATTCAGGATGTGTTGACGCCCGCACTGCTGCGCCACTTTGGCAAAGCCACTGAAACTCCGGGTCAGTTCGAGCGCTTGCTGGGCGCCGAGCAGCTCAGTGAGGTGGTGTTTGTGGACCAGTCACCGATTGGAAAAACAGCGCGCTCCAATCCTGCGAGTTATGTAGGAGCGTGGGACGCCGTGCGCGAAATTTTTGCCACTGCAGCTCTGTCTCGCCAGCGTGGCTACACAGCCAGCAAATTCAGTTTCAACCATGGTGACGGCCGCTGTGCGAGCTGCGGCGGCTCGGGTTTTGAGCATGTGGAAATGCAGTTTCTCAGCGACGTTTATCTGCGCTGCCCCGATTGCGATGGCAAGCGCTACCGCCCTGAGATTCTCGAAGTGAAAATCGAAAGGAAAATGGGGTCAGATCCCAATTCGGGTTTTTGTTCATTGAACGTCGCCGATGTCCTGAACCTCACCGTCAGCCAAGCTGCCGATTTATTTTCGGCTGACCGGGACGTGATCTGCGCCTTGCAGTCCATCATGGATGTGGGCCTGGACTACGTGAAGCTCGGTCAAAGCGTTCCCACGCTTTCGGGTGGTGAGGCGCAGCGTCTGAAGCTGGCGGGTTTTCTGGCCGAGGCCGCCAGAACGACCAGCACCAGCCGTCAACCACTGGTGCGCAAGGGAACGCTGTTCATGTTTGACGAGCCCACCACCGGGCTGCATTTCGACGACATCGCCAAGCTGATGCGGTCGCTGCGCAAGTTGCTCGATATCGGCCATTCTTTGCTGGTGATCGAGCACAACCTGGACGTGATGCGCGCCAGTGATTGGCTGATTGACCTCGGTCCCGAGGGCGGCGAAGCGGGGGGCCATGTCGTGGCCGTCGGCACACCCGACGATTTGCGAGAGCATCCGACCTCGCACACCGGCAAAGCCCTGCGCGATTACGCCAGCGCGATGGGCGAAGTTCACGGAGTGCAGGAGAGATCAAACGGGGGGAGGAATTGGGGTCAGACTCCGACAAATGGGGGTCAGACCCCAATTCAGGAGAGGCAACTTTCCGGCGACAAGCAATCTCGAACGAAATTGGGTTCTGACCCCCATTTGTCTGCCCCCATTTTGATTGCCCCCAATTCAGACTGCATCCAGATCGTCAATGCCAAAGAGCACAACCTGAAGTCTCTGAGCGTCAATATCCCGCGCGGCAAATTCAACGTCATTACCGGGGTCTCGGGATCGGGAAAATCAACGCTGGCGTTTGACATCCTGTTCAACGAAGGCCAGCGCCGTTATCTGGAGTCGCTTAACGCCTACGCCCGCAGCATCGTGCAACCGGCGGGTCGGCCTGAAGTCGATGCGGTTTATGGCATACCGCCGACGGTGGCGATCGAGCAGAGACTCTCGCGTGGTGGGCGCAAGAGTACGGTGGGAACCACCACCGAGGTTTGGCACTTCCTGCGCCTGCTCTATGTCAAGCTGGGTCTGCAGCACTGTGTCCATGACGGGGCTGCGGTGGCGCCGCAAACACCCGACAGCATGGCTGCCCAATTGCTGAAAAATTTCCGTGGCCAGCACATCGGCCTGCTGGCCCCCTTGGTGATCCATCGCAAAGGTGTTTACACCGAGTTAGCCGACTGGGCGCGGCCTCGCGGTTTTACGCATTTGCGGGTCGATGGCAACTTCCTGCCGACCACGGGTTTCCCACGACTCGACCGTTTCAAGGAACACAGCATCGAGCTGCCGGTGGCCAGCCTTGATGTCTTGCCCGAGCGTGAGACCGAGTTGCGCGCTGCACTGGCCAGTGCATTGACGCATGGCAAGGGTGTGGCGTATGTCTTGAGCGATCTCGGCGGGCTGCGTGAAGCTATGCGGGACGGCATCGCAACCGCCGGCATTGGGCAGGTCCAGGTGTTCTCCAGCAAGCGTGCCTGCCCGGTCTGCGCCACCTCCTATGTCGAGCTCGATCCGCGTTTGTTCAGCTATAACAGCAAACATGGCTGGTGTCCGGATTGCGTAGGCACTGGGGTTCGCTTGAGCAAAGAGCAGCGCAAAGTGTTTGATGACTCGGTACGCGATGAGCGCGGCCGCGAGCAGACCTTTTTCGAACCCGATGCGGATGATGTGTCCGATGCTGTGTGTCCGAGCTGCGACGGTTCGCGTTTGAATCCGACGGCGCGCGCCGTGACATTCGCTGGTGTGAGCATTACCGAGATTGCTCGCCTGAGTGTGAGTGATGTGAGTGCCTGGCTGGCAACGCTGGGACAGACCGGAAAAATGAGCGCGCGTGAGGAAGAAATCGCCCGCGACCTGCTTCCTGAAATCAAGGGCCGGCTTCAGTTCCTGGAACAGGTGGGCCTGGCTTACCTGACCCTAGACCGCGGTGCACCCAGCCTCTCCGGTGGGGAAGCCCAGCGCATTCGACTGGCGGCGCAACTGGGTAGCAATTTGCAAGGTGTTTGTTATGTGTTGGACGAGCCGACCATTGGCCTGCACGCGCGCGACAACCAGATCCTGCTCGCTGCGTTGAAATCTTTGAGTGACAAGGGCAATACCCTGGTGGTGGTGGAGCATGACGAAGACACCATCCGCCAGGCCGAGCACCTGATCGACATTGGCCCGGGCGCGGGCAAGCGCGGCGGCCGCTTGGTAGCCCAAGGCAGCGTTGCCGACCTGATGCAGGCCGACGCATCTCAAACCGGGCGCTACTTGCGCCAGGCCATGCGGCATCCGCTGCAAGCCAGAAGAAGCGTTTCTGACCCCATTTCCTGGCTCACCGTCCACAACGCCAGTCTGCACAACCTGCAACAAATCACGGCCAGCATTCCGCTGAAGCGCCTGGTCGCCGTGACCGGCGTCAGTGGCTCCGGAAAATCGACATTGGCACGTGATGTGTTGCTGGCCAGTGTGCAAACTGCCGTGCAAAAGCGCAGCACAAAAGCCGGCCGTGATGCGCTGGCCGCAGGCGAACTGATGAGCTGGGTCGGTTGTGTGGCCGTGACGGGTTTTGAAGTCATAGACAGAGTGCTTGAAGTCGATCAAACCCCGATCGGGAAAACCCCGCGCAGCTGCCCGGCCACCTACATCGGTTTTTGGGATGTGATCCGCAAGCTGTTTGCCGAAACGCTAGAGGCCAGGGCCCGTGGCTATACACCGAGTCGCTTCAGCTTCAATACCGGCGAAGGTCGTTGCCCGGGTTGCGATGGCCAGGGCGTGCGAACCATCGCCATGAGCTTTCTGCCCGATGTGAAAGTGCTGTGTGAGACCTGCCGCGGTGCGCGCTTCAACCCAGAGACGCAGGCGGTGAGTTGGCGTGGGAAAAATATTGGTGAAGTCCTGCAAATGGAGGTCGATGAAGCGGTGGAATTTTTCGCCGCCATGCCCAACATCAGCCACCCCTTGCAACTGCTTAAAGACGTGGGCCTGGGTTATCTGACTCTGGGTCAACCCTCGCCGACGCTGTCAGGCGGTGAAGCCCAGCGCATCAAGCTGGTTACCGAGTTGTCCAAGGTGCGGGACGACATCACCCGGCGCGGCCAAAAACCGCCGCACACTCTGTATGTGCTCGATGAGCCGACGGTCGGCTTGCACATGGCCGATGTGGAGAAACTCTGTCATGTGCTGCACCGCTTGGTCAACAGCGGTCACAGCGTGGTGGTGATCGAACACGACCTCGACGTGATTGCTGAAGCCGATTGGGTGATTGATCTGGGCCCCGAAGGAGGCCGCGCGGGCGGCCGCATCGTTGCGGCCGCTACCCCAGAAGAGGTGGTGCGCCAAGCCAGCGCCACCGGACTGGCCTTGGCGGCGGTGCTGAAGCGTTGAGGACGCGCTGCTCTGATCCGCTGAGCTGACGCGCGCTTTAACGCCCGTATATTTTCCCGAACAATTCCCAGGTTTGACCGGTGAAGCGCTGCAATTGGCCGCGTTCGATTGGAAAGAAATCGTCAGGACCGGTCTTGATGTTGACACCAGGTAACAGCATCGGCAGCGTCATGTCC
>CAXNKH010000043.1:0-8919 GCA_964202765.1 Burkholderiales bacterium
GATGAAGACTACGACCTGATCAACGCCGGCAAGCAGCCGGTGACCCTGCTCAAAGGGGGTTCCTACTTTCACCACAATGACAGCTTTGCCATGATGCGCGGCGGCCACCTCGACATTTGTGTGCTGGGGGCGTTTCAGGTTTCAGCCACCGGGGACCTGGCCAACTGGCATACCGGCGAGGCCGATGCCATTCCCGCCGTCGGCGGCGCCATGGATCTGGCGGTGGGCGCCAAGCAGGCCTGGGTGATGATGGATTTGCTGACCAAACAAGGCGAGAGCAAGGTGGTTCAGAACTGTTCTTACCCGCTGACCGGCAAGGCCTGCGTCAAGCGAATTTATTCCGATCTGGCTACATTGGAATGCACACCCCAAGGTTTGCGGCTGATCGATAAAGTCGATGGCTTGTCACACGCCGAACTCGAGCAACTCGTTGGCCTGCCCATCGCTGCGTAAACGATCCCATTCAATTCAGGAACCTTATGAACCAAGCTTTTATTTACGACGCCATCCGAACTCCTTTCGGCCGTTACGGCGGCTCCTTGAGCAGCGTCCGTACCGATGACTTGGCCGCTGTTCCGATCAAGGCCTTGATGGCGCGCAACCCACAAGTCGATTGGGCCTCGGTCAGCGATGTGATCTATGGCTGCGTCAACCAGGCCGGCGAGGACAACCGTAACGTGGCGCGCATGGCGTCTTTGTTGGCGGGTTTGCCGCTGGAGCTGTCAGCCGCCACCATCAACCGCCTGTGCGGCTCGGGGCTAGACGCTGTTGGCACGGCGGCGCGCGCCATCAAGGCCGGCGAGGCCAGCCTGATGATTGCCGGCGGGGTGGAAAGCATGAGCCGGGCACCGTTTGTGATGGCCAAGGCCGAATCGGCTTTCAGTCGAAGTGCCCAGATTTTCGACACCACGATTGGCTGGCGTTTTGTCAACAAGCTGATGAAAGAAATGTATGGCGTTGACGCCATGCCGGAGACCGCCGAGAACGTGGCTGCCGAGTACCAGATCAGCCGTCTGGACCAGGACAAGATGGCGCTGGCCTCCCAGCTCAAAGCCGTTGCCGCGCAGCAAACCGGTTTTTTTGATGCCGAGATCACCCCGGTGACGATTCCGCAGAAAAAGGGGGATGCGCTGCTGGTGAGCAAGGATGAGCATCCGCGAGAGACTTCGATGGAAGCCCTGGCCAAACTCAAGGGAGCGGTGCGACCCGACGGCAGCGTGACCGCTGGCAATGCCTCGGGCGTCAACGATGGCGCTTGTGCGCTTCTGATTGGCAACGAAGCCGTCGCCAAAAGTAACGGCTTGACGCCCAGGGCCCGTATCGTGGGCATGGCGACGGCCGGTGTGCCGCCGCGCATCATGGGCGTCGGCCCGGCGCCGGCCACCGAAAAAGTGCTGGCCCTGACTGGCCTGAGTCTGGCCCAAATGGACGTGATCGAGCTCAACGAGGCTTTCGCTGCCCAGGGTTTGGCGGTTCTGCGTTTGCTGGGCTTGCGCGACGACGATCCGCGTGTCAACCCCAATGGCGGGGCCATCGCCCTGGGCCATCCGCTGGGGGCCTCGGGTGCGCGACTGGTGACCACGGCGGTCAATCAATTGCACCGAACCGGTGGCCGCTACGCCCTGTGCACCATGTGCATTGGCGTGGGACAAGGCATTGCTTTGGTGCTGGAGCGGGTTTAATTCAGGCACTTCTAAGGGTATCCGCTAGTCGTCACATTGCCAGCGGCAGCACTGCATCGCTTAGCATTTGGCATGTTTTTGAAAACCTGCGCTAAGGACTTTTAGCGCAATTCCCAACTCAGGAGAAACACGATGCGTTTCATCAAATTTACGGTATCGGTGGGCTTGGTCTTGACGTCGGCGCTGGCAATTGCTGCGTTCCCTGACAAGCCGATCAAAATCGTTGTGGCCTTTGCTCCGGGCAGCTCGACTGACATCGTGGCCCGTTCCATCGGAACCCAACTCTCGTTGGCCTTGGGCCAGGCCGTGGTGATCGAGAACAAGCCCGGTGCCGGCGGCAACATTGCCACCGTGCAAGTGGCCCGGGCCCCGGCCGATGGCTACACCTTGCTGATGCACAGCGTGGCTTATTCGGTTAACCCTTCGCTTTATTCCAAGGCGGGTTACGACGCCAACAAAGACCTGGCACCCGTGGCCATGGGTGCGATTTCACCCAACATTCTTTATGTTCACCCCGATGTTAAAGCGCAGGACTTCAAGGAGTTTGTGGCGCTGGTGAGGAAAGAAAAACTGAGCTATGCCTCGTCGGGCAACGGCACGACCACCCACCTCGGTGCTGAAATGCTGTTTCGCAATCTGCTCAAGGTGGATGTGCAACACATCCCCTACCAGCCCGCAGCGGCGGCCAATGCGGTGGTGAGCTCGCAGGTGCCGATTGGCTCGACTTCGATTCCCCCGGTGGTGCAACTGGTCAAGGCCGGCAAAGTCAGGCCGATTGCCGTGACCAGCCGCAAGCGCAGCCTGGCCTTGCCTGATGTGCCCACGGTCGAAGAAATGGGTTACCCCGGCTTCGAAGCCAACACCTGGTTTGCCATGCTGGCGCCGGCAGGAACCCCGGCTGATGTGCTTGATTTTCTGAACCGGGAAGTGAACAAAGCCTTGCAGGTCAAAAGTCTGAACGAGAGTTTTGCCGCGCAGTCGCTCGACATTGCCCGAATGGAGCGACCCGCCTTGGCCCAGTACATCGCTGGCGAAGTCAGCAAATGGAGCGCAGTGGTGCAGCAGACTGGGGCGCGAGTCGACTAAACGTTTCGAATTTTTTAAGTAAGGGTGGAGATGACGAACAGTATTGGATGGATTGGCTTGGGACGCATGGGCGAGGCGATGGTCAAACGCCTGCTCAAAGCCGGCAACGGAGTCAGCGTTTGGAACCGTACAGCGGCCAAGGCCGTGCCCTTGGTCGAGTATGGAGCCACGGTGGTGGGCAGCAAGCTCGAACTGGCGAGTTGTGAGGTGGTCTTCACCATGGTCTCGACCACCGATGATTTGAAAGAAGTGCTGTTTGGTGCAGGCGGCTTGGTCAGCACAGCGACCAAACCCAAAGTGGTGGTTGACAGCTCGTCCATTTCCCAAGAGGGTTCGGCCGAAATTCGCACCCAACTCGAAGCCATGGGCGTGGCTTATTTGTGTACGCCGGTGTCGGGCAATGCCAAAGTGGCCAAGGCCGGGAAATTGTTGACAGTGTCGTCGGGCCCCAAGGCTTTGTACGACCAGGTCGAACCCTTGTTGCAAGCCATGGCGCGCAAAGTGATGTGGGTGGGCGAGGGCGAATTGGCCCGGATCTGGAAAATTGCCCACAACACCATGTTTGGCGTGGTGATTCAGAACCTGTGCGAGATCACGGTGCTGGCCGAGAAAGCCGGAATTCCGCGTCATGTGTTTTTGGAAAGCATCAACGACTCGGTGCTGGGCTCGATGTACACCCGCTACAAAACGCCGGTGCTGACCAACCTGAGTTTCGAGAACGTGACCTTCACGCCCAAGCTCTTGCTCAAGGACATGGATCTGGGCATGGCGGCAGCCAAGGCACTCGGCGTGGTGATGCCAGCGGCAGCGGCAACCCGTGAATCGGTGGCCCGGATGGTGGGTCGTGGTTACGAAGACATTGATTTCTCGGTGCTGCTGGTCGAAACAGCCAAGGACGCCGGCCTGCAACTCAAGCCCGAAGACATAAAAATCAGCGACGGATTGGAATCCTGAGTATGGCGGGCCTGCCAGTCAGAACCCTGATTCGTGGTGCGGCCATCATCACGATGGACGCTCAGGGTGATCTGGCGCAGGGCGATGTCCTGGTGACGGGTGAGACCTTGACTGAGATCGCCCCAAGGATTCAGGTCGATGACGCACAGGTCGTTGACGCGAGTGGGCACATCATCATCCCGGGGCTGATCAATGCCCATATGCACACCTGGCAAACCGCCTTGCGCGGCGTGGCCGCCAACTGGACGCTGCTGGAGTATTTTCAGAAAATGCACGCTGGTTTGGCTACCTTGTTTGGGCCGCAAGACCTCTACATTGCCACCCTGGTCGGCTCGCTGAACCAGATCAACAACGGCACCACGACGCTGGCCGACTGGTGTCACAACAACCCGACGCCCCAGCACAACGACGCGGCGATCCAGGGCTTGCTGGAATCGGGTATCCGGGCCGCTTTTTTCCAGGGAACGCCCAAGCCAGATCCCAAGCCGGGACAGACTCCTTTTTGGGACAGGCCCCATCCCCGTAGCGAGACCGAGCGCTTGCTCAAGACCCATCAGGGCGAGTCGCTGCTGAGTGTTCATGCCGCGATTTTGGGGCCGCACTATTCGACGCTGGAGGTGGCGCTGCATGATTTCCGCATGGCACAAGAGCTTGGCATCATTGCTTCGATGCACCAAGGCGGCGGGCCCGCGCGCAGCCCCGATGGCTGGGAAAAACTGGAAGCCGCCAAGCTGTTGGGGGCCAACGTCAATATCGTTCACGGCCATGCCTTGAGCGACGCGCAGCTACAGCGGTTTTGTGACTTGGGAATGAGTTTTTCAGCGGCCGCTGAGAGCGAAATGAGCCAAGGCCACGGCCACCCGATCACTGGCCGGTTGCGCGCCATCGGCAAAGCGCCTTCGCTCGGAGTCGATCTGGAAAGCGTGCTCAGCGGCGACATGCTGACCCAGGCCCGGGTTGCTCTGGGCATGCAGCGCAGCCTGGACAACTTTGATTACCGCCAAGCCCACGGCAGTATCCCGCCGACCTCAACCGTCACCACGCGCGAGGCCCTGTCTTGGGTCACACTAGAAGGCGCCAAAATGCTGGGCCAAGCGCACCGCATCGGTTCACTGGCGGCAGGCAAGCAGGCCGACCTGGTGCTGATTCGCGCCACCGATCTGAATATGCAGCCGGTGCATGATCCGGTCAGCAGCGTGGTGTTTCAAGCATCACTGGCCAATATCGACAGCGTCATGGTAGCGGGTCAATGGAAGAAGCGAAGCGGCAAGTTGCTGGGGATAGATTTGGCGCCCCGTCTGGCGCAATTGCAGGCCTCCGGTCAAAAGATCGTGCAGGCCATGGGACTGTTTTCTGGTTAGGGTTGACTACATTCATCAAGGAGATCAAGCATGAAACGTTTTATTCTTTTCACCGCCAGTTGCCTGGCCATGGTCGGCGCCTTGGCGCAGGGCTATCCGACCAAGCCGATCAAGTTTGTCGTTCCTTTCAGTGCCGGAAGTGCGACCGACATCATTGCGCGTACCGTAGCCGACGGCATGAGCAAAAGCATGGGCCAGGTCATCCTGATTGAAAACAAGGCAGGCGCTGGTGGCACGATTGCGGCCGCGATGGTGGCCAAGGGGGATGCCGATGGCTACACCTTGCTGGTTCACTCTTCGGCGCACGCGCTGAACCCGGCGATTTACAACACGGTGGGTTATGACACCTTGAAGGACTTGACCGGCATCACGACCCTGGCGGCCCTGCCCAATGTGTTGGTGGTGAATCCGGCCAAAGGCTGGAAAACCCAGGCCGACCTGATCGCCGCGGCCAAAGCCAAGCCCGGTGCGCTCAACTACGCAACGGCCGGTGTCGGCAGCGGCACCCACCTCAACGCCGAGATTTTCCGCTTGCAGACCGGGCTAGAGGCCTTGCATGTGCCGTACAAAGGAACGCCTGAGGCCATGACCGGTGTGATCGGCGGCAGCAACGACTGGTTTTTTGCACCGCTGGCCGCAGCCCTGCCCCTGATCCGGGACGGACGCTTGCAAGCGCTGTCGGTCAGTACCAAGAACCGGGCACCGACCTTGCCCAACGTGCCGACTTCGATTGAAGCCGGCCTGGCGGCTTCTGACTACACCTTGTGGATCGGCATGATTGCACCCAGCGCCACACCGGCTGCGGTGGTGAAGAAACTGCACGAAGAAGCCCTCAAGGCGCTGGCCAGCGCGGATGTGAAGGAGCGCCTGACCAAGCTCGGCGCCGATCCTTTCCCGCAAAGCCCAGAGGCGTTCAACGCCTACATCAAGTCAGAGGTGGAAGCTGCAGCCCGCATCGCCAAGGCGGCGAATTTGAAAGCCCAGTAAACGTGAACCTGCTCTTTATCGGCATCGGCAAGATGGGCTTGCCGATGGCCCTGCATTTGAAAGCGGCTGGGCACGCCATCAGCGTGACCGACCCGAGCGCGGTGCGCCAGCAACTCGCCTATGCGCAAGGCCTGGCTGTTGCGGATGACTTGGGCTCAGTGAGTGCGGAACTGGCCGCTGCCGACTTCATTTTTTCTTCCCTGCCCGATGATGCCGCCCTGCTCGAAGTCGCGGCACAAGTGGTGGACACGGCGCGGCGCGGCGCGATCTACATCGATACCAGCACTGTGTCCCAAACCGCCTCAAGCCAAGTGGCCGACCAGTGCCATGAAGCGGGCATTGAGTACCTGCGCTGCACCGTCTCCGGCAACAACCACATGGCCGAGGCCGCGCAGCTCACCGTGATGGCCTCCGGCCCACGCGAAGCCTATGATGCCGCCTTGCCGCTCTTGCAAACCTTTGGCCCGCAGCAGTTCTACCTGGGCGACGCCGAGCAAGCACGCTTGATGAAGCTCGTCGTCAACCTGATGATTGCGCAAACCAGCGCCATGCTGGCCGAAGCGCTGAGCTTAGGTCGCAAGGGCGGACTGGATTGGACTGACATGTGGCAGGTGCTGGCGGCCAGTGCGGTCGGTTCGCCCATTGTCAAAGCCAAGTCAGTGGCGTTGAGTCAGCGCGATTTCACACCCACGTTCACGGTGCACCAGATGATCAAGGACCTGGACCTGATTCTGGGTGCAGCCAAGGACAGCCATGTGCCACTGCCGCAAACTTCGCTGACGCAGCAACTGATGCACGCGGCGGTGGCCCAAGGCGATGGCGCGCAAGACTATGCGGCCATCATCAAGGCGGTTGAGCGCAGTGCTGGTTTATCTGATTCTCTGGAGTAAGTCGTGAAATCTTTTGTTTACAACGGTCAAGCCTCGCGGGTGGTGTTTGGCGCTGGCGCCATCGCGCATTTGGGCCGAGAAATTGATGCCTTGGGTGCGACCAAGGCCCTGGTGTTGTGCACACCTGAGCAACGTGATTCGGCTTTGATGGTGGCCAATCTTCTGGGTAGCCGAGCCGTTGCTGTGTTTGACCGCGCCGTGATGCATGTGCCGATCGAGACGGCGCGTGAAGCGCGGGAACTGGCGCGGCGACTGGGTGCCGATTGTGCGGTGGCCATTGGCGGGGGCTCGACCACCGGTCTGGGCAAAGCCATTGCGCTGGACTCAGGCTTGCCGATTCTGGCCATTCCCACCACCTATGCCGGCTCCGAGATGACACCAATTTATGGCATCACCGAAGCGGGCTTGAAGAAAACCGGCAAAGACGCGCGTGTCTTGCCGCGCACCGTGATTTATGACCCTGAGCTGACATTCAGTCTGCCCGTGGCCATGAGTGTGACCAGTGCCATCAACGCGATTGCGCACGCCGCCGAAGGCCTGTATGCCTCAGACAACAACCCGATCATGGATTTGATGGCGTGCGAGGGCATTGCCGCGCTGGGCCGGGCCCTGCCTGCCATTAAAGCCAAGGCCGATGATGGCCAGGCCCGGGCCGATGCGCTGTATGGTGCCTGGCTCTGCGGCACGGTGTTGGGCAATGTGGGGATGGCACTACACCACAAGCTGTGCCACACCCTGGGCGGCAGCTTCACCCTGCCGCACGCCGAGACCCACGCCATCGTGTTGCCGCAGGCGCTGGCCTACAACGCCCAAGCCGTGCCCGAAGCCATGGACAAGGTGGCCAAGGCGCTGGGACGAACCGGTCAGGCCAGCGGCGCCCAAGCTGTTTTTGACCTGGCACGCGACAACGGCGCAAGTGTGGCGTTGCGTGACTTGGGGCTCAAGGCGGCTGATCTTGATAAAGCCTGCGACATCGCTTTGCAAAACCAGTACGCCAACCCCAGGCCGTTGGAGCGAGTGGCCTTGCGCCAGTTGCTGCAAAACGCGTTTGAGGGTGTTCGGCCTTAGTTTTTGAGGTGGCACTTCAACTACTGAAACCCAGCGCCTGCTGCAGGACCCGACTGGCTTGGTTGGCAGCAAAACCGCGCCAGGCTACGATCTGATCGGGTCGAATCAACACCAGGGGCGCTGCATACAAGTCGAGCAGCGATACTGAATTCTGAGTCAGCAGTTTCAAGTCCAGACCCATGGCAGCAGCGCTATCAATAAAGGGTGTGGCATCGGGCGCATCGGGGCCCAAGGACAACAAGGTCCACTCGAAGTTGAAAGCATCAAAAAGAGAAGTTCCGTCGGCGAGCCAAGCGTGCGGTGGCCGGCCACCAGGGCAGGCGCTGGCCTCATAACTGTTGGGCTGATCCGGTGGCGGTGTGCTGCCGTCGGAAACGATGATGGGCGAACCGTCGTAGCGGCCACCGAAGGTGATGCCGGGGATGTTGAATTCGCGTCGCACGTGGCCGTTGAGATAGTCCGATGCCAAGGCCCGGGCCTGCTCGCCCTTGGCTGTCATGGCCTCGAGCTCAGGCGCAGCGTCAAACAGGCCAATGGAGTCGGCCAATTGCCGCGCGTAGCTGGTGTTGCGCTGGGCCAGCAGTTTTCTCTCCAGTTCGTAACTGGCCAGCAGACTTTCAGGCGCCTGATCCTTGAGAACGGCGGCCAGCTTCCAGCCCAGATTGACGGCGTCTTCGACTGCCGTGTTATAGCCCAGGCCGCCGGTGGGAGTGAATAAATGAGCAGCGTCGCCACCGAGGAGGACACGTCCCTTTTGCATCGATTGTGCGACCAGGGCGTGGCCCGCAGTCCAGGTCGCCATGGACAGAATTTCGATCGCCAAGTCTTTGCCGTAAGACTGCGCGAACAGGCTCCGGGCATCTGCTTCAGTGAGCGCCTCGGTTTCTGCAT
>CAXNKH010000044.1:0-8734 GCA_964202765.1 Burkholderiales bacterium
GGTACGGTCCGGGATCGCAACCGTGTGCTGGGTACAGCTGAGCCAGCATCGCTTGCTGATACGGTCGGTCCAATCGTGTCGATGGAGCTTGAGCATTACCCCGGGATGACCGAAAAAGCCATCGAGTCCATGATCGATGAAGCGCACCGGCGGTTTGATATTTTTGGCGCTCGCGTGATTCACCGCGTGGGTGTGCTGCAACCGCAGGACCAGATCGTTCTGGTGGCGGTGACCTCGGCCCACCGGGGCGAGAGTTTTCAGGCCTGTGAATTTTTGATGGACTACCTCAAGACGCAGGCCCCGTTCTGGAAAAAAGAGCAGACTGCAGCGGGTGCGAACTGGGTCGATGCCCGTGAAAGCGACGACAAGGCGCTGACCAAATGGGGCTTGACTTCACGCAATGCCTAAGTTCTAAGTCAAGCGGTAAGTTCTCTGTGCCGCCCGGCTTCTGTTGTTGATGTAAGTCAAAACCAGTGAGCGCTATTGGCCTTGAAATAGGGCCTATCAACCCCCAATTGGAGTTCCTGAAGACTTGTGGGACCGCCTAATATCAATCGGTACTGTCCCCCCCCACTCATTAGGATAGGCCATGCGAAGCGACAAACTCACCACTAAATTTCAAGAAGCATTGGCTGATGCGCAGTCCTTGGCGCTGGGCAATGACCACGCTTACATCGAACCAGCCCATGTGCTGCTGGCCATGTTGCGCCAGGATGGCGGGCCACGCGCCTTGTTACAGCGCGCCGGAGTCAATGTCGCGGCTCTGTCGGTTGCAGCGGAGGCGGCCATAAAGAAGCTGCCCCAGGTCCAAGGTCAGGAGCAGGTACAGGTACAGGTCGGGCGCGACATGGTCAGCCTGTTGCAAGCGTGCGAAAAAGAGTCCATCAAACGCGGTGACCAGTTTGTTGCCAACGAACTGTTCCTGTTGGCGCTGGTTGACAGCAAGTCTGAGCTGGGCCGCTTGGCCAAAGACCTGGGACTGGCTCGAAAGACTATGGAGGCGGCCATTGATACGGTGCGAGGAGGTCAAAAAGTTGACAACGCCGACGCTGAAGAACAGCGTGAATCGCTCAAAAAATACTGCACAGATCTGACCGAGCGGGCCCGCATGGGCAAGCTGGATCCTGTGATCGGGCGCGACGATGAAATTCGCCGTGCGATTCAGGTACTGCAACGCCGTACCAAGAACAACCCGGTCTTGATTGGCGAGCCCGGTGTCGGCAAGACCGCCATCGTCGAAGGCCTGGCCCAGCGCATTGTGGCGGGTGAGGTGCCCGATTCACTCAAGGGGAAACGGGTGTTGTCGCTCGACATGGCTGCGCTGCTGGCGGGTGCCAAGTTTCGTGGTGAATTTGAAGAAAGATTGAAAAACGTTCTCAAAGACCTGGCCAAGGATGAGGGTCAGACCATTGTTTTCATTGATGAGCTGCACACCATGGTCGGCACTGGCAAGGCCGAGGGCGCCATGGATGCGGGCAATATGCTGAAACCCGCGTTGGCGCGTGGTGAGTTGCACTGCGTGGGGGCGACCACGCTGAACGAATACCGCAAGTACATCGAGAAGGATGCGGCATTGGAGCGGCGCTTCCAGAAAATTCTGGTGGGTGAACCCACGGTCGAGGCCACCATCGCCATCCTGCGGGGTTTACAGGAGAAGTATGAGGTGCACCATGGGGTAGAGATCACCGACCCGGCCATCGTCGCTGCGGCCGAACTGAGTCAGCGTTACATCACAGATCGTTTTTTGCCCGATAAAGCGATTGATTTGATCGACGAGGCTGCGGCCAAAATCAAGATTGAAATCGACTCCAAGCCCGAGGTCATGGACAAGCTCGACCGGCGGCTGATTCAACTCAAAATCGAGCGCGAAGCGGTGCGCCGGGAAAAAGACGAAGCTTCGCACAAGCGCTTTGGGCTGATCGAGGAAGAAATCGCCAAGCTGCAAAAAGAGATCGCCGACCTGGACGAAATTTGGAAGAGCGAAAAAGCCCAGGCTCAGGGTTCAGCCCAGCTCAAGGAAGAGATTGAAAAGGTCAAGTTCGAGATTGAGGAGCTGACCCGCAAGGGCGACTTCAACAAACTGGCAGAGTTGCAGTACGGCAAGCTGCCCGAGCTTGAAAAACAATTGAAGGCTGCACAGATCAAGGAAGCTTCGCGCGACAAGAGCGCGCCTGCGCGACTGCTGCGAACACAGGTTGGGGCCGAAGAAATAGCCGAAGTGGTTGCGCGTGCCACCGGTATTCCTGTGAGCAAGCTGATGCAGGGTGAGCGCGACAAACTGCTGTTGATGGAGGCCAAGCTGCACCAGCGTGTGGTTGGGCAGCAGGAGGCCATTGCGGCGGTCTCCCATGCCATTCGTCGCTCCCGCGCCGGCCTCTCCGACCCGAATCGACCCACCGGCTCTTTCCTGTTCCTCGGCCCCACCGGGGTCGGCAAGACCGAGCTGTGCAAGTCCTTGGCCAGTTTTCTGTTTGATTCGGAAGCTCATCTGATCCGTATCGACATGAGCGAATTCATGGAAAAACATTCAGTCGCACGTCTGATCGGTGCCCCTCCGGGCTATGTGGGCTACGAGGAGGGCGGGTACTTGACCGAGGCGGTACGCCGCAATCCCTACAGTGTGCTGTTGCTCGATGAAGTGGAGAAGGCCCATCCCGATGTATTCAATGTGCTGCTGCAGGTGCTTGATGACGGTCGTCTCACCGATGGCCAGGGCCGGACGGTGGACTTCAAGAACACCGTGATCGTGATGACCAGCAATATCGGGTCTCCTATGATTCAAGCCATGGTTGGCCAAAACGCTGAGGACATCAAGGAGGCGGTCTGGGCCGAGCTGAGGAATCATTTACGGCCTGAGTTCTTGAACCGGATTGATGAGACCGTGGTGTTCCATGCGCTCAATGCCAGCCACATCGAGGCGATTGCCGCGATCCAGATCGGCTTCCTGCAACAGCGGCTCAGCAAGATAGATTTGGGGCTGGCCTTGTCAGCTGCGGCCATGGCTGAACTGGCCAAGGTCGGATTTGATCCGGTGTTTGGTGCCCGACCACTCAAGCGTGCCATTCAGCAAAGAATAGAGAATCCCCTGTCGAAATTGTTGCTCGAGGGCAAGTACCTGCCCAAGGATGTCATCTCGGTGGATGTGGATACCATCCACGCGCCGGGCCAGTTCAGTTTCGGCCGTCCGCTGCCCTAAATTGTTGCATTGGGTATCATCGCCGCATGACATCAGCCACACTCGGTTCTTTGCCACTGGATGGCGCTTCGTTCAAACAAGATGCAGCTGTGATTGGCCTGGTCGGACTGGCCCACGCCAGTTCACACTTTGCCCATTTGTTGTTGCCGCTGATGTACCCGGTGTTCATGAAGGAGTTTGGACTGAGTTTTTCCGAATTGGGCTTGCTGATGACGGTCTTCTTTGTGGTCTCTGGTCTGGGCCAGGCATCAGCGGGCTTTGTGGTTGACCGCTTTGGCGCACGTCCTGTGCTTTATGGCTCGATGACTATTTTCATCCTGGTTTGTCTGCTGGCTTCGACCGCTACTGGTTACTCCTCTTTGTTTGCTGTAGCCGTGTTGCTGGGACTGGCCAATTCACCTTTTCACCCGATAGATTTCACCATCCTGAACCAGCGGGTGTCGCAGCAGCGTCTGGGCCATGCCTTCAGTGCGCACAGCCTGACCGGTAGCCTGGGCTGGGCCCTAGCCCCTGTTTTCATGGTGGGCATCACTACCATTTCCAGTTGGAGAACGGCTTATCTGGCGGCAGCTTTTCTTTACCTGGTGATTTTCATTTTTCTGATCCTCAAGCGTGACCAGCTTCAGACCGAAGTGGTGCCGCGCCACCCCAGTGATCAACCTGGGCAGGATCTGGCTTTCATCAAGATGCCTGTGGTGTGGTTTTGCTTTGCTTTTTTCTTGTTGTCAACCATCACGCTGGGCATGGTGCAAAACTACTCGGTGTCCTTGCTGCAGGCTTTGTATAGCGTGAGTTTCGAAGCGGCAACCGTCACGCTGACCGCCTATCTCCTGTGTTCTGCCTTGGGAATCTTTGTCGGTGGTTTTGTGGCGACTCGGCATCTGCAACACAGTGACCGGGTGGTGGCCAGTTGCATGACAGTGGGCGCGCTGCTGTTAATTTTATGTGGCTCCACTATGCTCAGTGGCTGGGCCACGATGGTGGTTTTGGCGATCACGGGATTTGCCATTGGCATTGGCGGCCCGTCGCGTGACATGATGATCAAAAAAGCCACGCCCAAAGGAGCGACCGGACGGGTTTATGGCCTGGTGTATTCAGGCTTTGATGTTGGTTTTGCGATTGCCCCCCTGCTGTTCGGGATGATGTTGGACCGCCGCTGGTACAGCGCCAGTTTCTTTTGTGCAGCCATGATCCTGTTGCTCAGCGTAGTTGCTGCGTTTGGGGTCGGATTCAAAATCAAAGCTCCAGCTCACCCGGCTTGAGACCGCAAGCGCTGGTGCAGTTCAGACTCAGATTTTGAGCGCTTGCAGATCAACCCAACGGCGCTCTTTCCAGCTTTCGAGGGCGGCCGCTACCAGCTGCACACCCTTGGCGCCTTCGGGCAGCGTCCATTTGTACGGGGCGTCTTCCACCACGTGTCGGATGAAATGTTCCCATTGGATCTTGAAGCCGTTGTCGTAGGTTTGCGAGTCTGGAATTTCTTGCCATTGGTCGAAGAAATTCATGGTCTGTTTTTCGTCAGGGTTCCAGACCGGTCGCGGTGTTGCCACATTCGATTGGGCGCGGCAAGTTGACAGTCCTGCCACTGCTGAGCCGTGGGTGCCGTCAACGTGGAAGGTCACCAGATCGTCGCGCCGCACCCGGGTGGCCCAAGACATGTTGATTTGTGCAATCACCGGCTCGCCATTGTGGCCCTTGAGTTGAACGGTTGCATAAGCTGCATCGTCGGCGGTAGCGGGATAGGGCTTGCCTTCTTCATCCCAGCGTTTGGGGATATGGGTGGTTCCCAGGCACGATACGGACTGAACCTCGCCAAACAAATTGTCCAGCACATAGCGCCAGTGGCACATCATGTCCAGAATCACGCCGCCACCGTCTTCGGTGCGGTAGTTCCAGCTGGGGCGCTGGATCGGTTGCAAGTCGCCCTCGAACACCCAGTAGCCAAATTCAAGACGCACCGACAGCATCCGACCGAAGAAGCCAGCACGGCGCAACATATCGAGCTTGCGCAGGCCCGGCAGAAACAGTTTGTCCTGCACAGCACCGTGTTTCAGACCTGAGTCCTGTGCCAAGCGGGCAATTTCAACCGCTTCGTTCAGGTTGGTGGCGATTGGTTTTTCACAATACACGTGCTTACCGGCACGGATCGCCTTGGCCAGCAAGGCCGGACGCATCTGCGTGGTGCCGGCATCGAAAAAAATCGTATCGCTTGGGTTGGCTAGCGCTGCGTCCAGGTCCGTGCCCCAGCGGGTGATGCCGTGGGCTTTGGCCAGTGCTTCCATCTTTGTCGCATTGCGTCCGACCAGGATCGGGTCGGGCATCACCTTGTCGCCATTGGAAAGTGTCACACCGCCCTGTTTTCGAATGGCCAGGATGGAGCGGATCAGATGCTGGTTCAGTCCCATGCGGCCGGTCACGCCGTGCATGATGATGCCTAAGGTTTGGGTGGTCATGTCTTGTCTCCAGATTTTCTTGTTGTGAGTCTTTGGTGGACCGAATTTAACTTGCTGGTGAACTAAAGCAGGGCCGTTGATTTTTCGGCCGTGGCGCTGTGTAGACTTGGGCCGCTGCCGTGATCATGCCAGAGTGATAATCAGCGCGGCACTTAGAAATAACAGGAAACAAGAACATGTCAGTGAAAATTGCAGGCCATCTTCTGGTTGAAAGTCTTGTGGCACAGGGCGCAACCCATGTCTTCGGCGTTCCGGGTGAAAGTTATCTGGCGGCGCTCGATGGTTTTCATGCTTACCGGGACCAGATTCGTTTTGTCATCAACCGGCAGGAGGGCGGGGCTGCTTACATGGCCGAGGCCCACGGCAAGCTGACAGGGCGTCCCGGTGTTTGTTTCGTGACGCGTGGACCTGGAGCCACTAACGCGTCGATTGGCGTTCACACGGCCTTTCAGGATTCCACTCCGATGGTGCTGTTTGTCGGTGATGTGGCCAGTGACACACGCGACCGCGAGGCTTTTCAGGAAGTCGATTACAGCGTTTTTTTCGGGCCCAGCACCAAGGGCATGGCCAAACGGGTCGAGCGAATTGATGAGGCACGACGGATTCCGGAGTACGTGGCGCGTGCTTTTGCCACGGCCATGAATGGTCGGCCCGGCCCGGTGGTTCTGGTTCTGCCAGAAGACATGTTGACGCACAAGGTCGATGTCGCCGCGATGCCGCGGGTGGTCCCGACCGAAGCCTACGCCTCGCCGCAAGACCTCAATCGCTTGCGTCAGATGCTGTTGCAGGCCCAGCGTCCGCTGGTGATTGCCGGGGGCAGCGGCTGGACTCCGCAGTCCGCGCAGGCTTTGCAGCGTTTTGCCGAAAACTGGAACTTGCCGGTCGGCAATGCGTTTCGATTTCAGGACACATTTGACAACTATCACCCTTTGTACGCCGGCGATGTGGGCATCGGGATCAACCCGAAATTAGCAGCCAGGGTAAGAGACAGTGACTTGATCATTGCTGTTGGCCCTCGACTGGGAGAGATGACCAGCAGTGGTTACACCTTGTTTGATATACCTCGCCCCAAACAGAAACTGGTCCACCTCCATGCCGGCGCCGAAGAACTCAACCGGGTTTACCAGGCCGATCTGGCGATCAACACCAGTATGAGGGTAGCAGCGCTTGCACTGGAGTCACTGGCCACTCCCGCCAGCGTAGTTTGGACTGAGTGGGCCAAGGCGTGCAACACCGATTACCTGGGTAATTTGCAGCCGCAAGTTCTGCCAGGCGATATGGATATGGCGGCGCTGGTGGCTACGTTGCAAAAACATTTGCCAGCGGATGCCGTGTTGACCAATGGGGCCGGTAACTTTGCCAGCTGGATGCATCGGTTTTTTCAGTACTCCGGTCTGAGTAAAGGCCACAAGACTCAGCTGGCACCCACCAGCGGTGCAATGGGCTACGGCGTCCCCGCGGGCATTGCTGCCGCCATCACCACAGGACGCACCGTGTTCACCATTGCCGGCGATGGCGACTTCCTGATGAATGGGCAAGAATTAGCCACGGCTGTGCAACATGGCGCAAAGACCATCATTGTCCTGCTCAACAACAGCATGTATGGCACGATCCGGATGCACCAGGAGCGTGAATACCCCAACCATGTCAGTGGTTCGAGTTTGCAGAATCCGGACTTTGCCGGCTTGGCTCGGGCCTACGGTTACGCCGGTGTTCGTATCAGCCGAACCGCTGAATTCGAGCCTGAGTTGCTGGCCGCCTTGAAGCGAGAACAGGGAACGCTGATTGAAGTCATGCTCGACCCGGATGTGATCTCGACCCGAGTCACTTTGTCAGCCATCACCAACACGGCCTTGGAAAAACAGAAGGGCCGCTGAAGGCCTGGTTTTTAGTTTTTTTCAATGCATAAAAAAAGGCCGGCTTGCGTCGACCTTTTTTGTTCCTGAAATTCTGGAAGGGGGATTATTTCAGGTGCTTGCCAATCAGGCCCGCCATCTCGAACATCGACACTTGAGACTTGCCGAAAACTTCTCTCAGCTTGGCGTCAGCGTTGATCATGCGCTTGTTGACCGTGTCTTGCAGCTTGTTCCTCTTGATGTAAGTCCACAGTTTGCTGATCACTTCTGTGCGTGGCAGCGGGCTAGAGCCCACCACGGCGCCTAGAGCCGCGCTTGGAGTCAAAGGCCTCATGAACGCCGCGTTGGGCGTGCGCTTTTTAGCAGGCGCTTTTTTTGCCGCTACTTTTTTAGCGGGAGCTTTCTTGGCTGGCGCTTTTTTAGCAGGCGCTTTTTTAGCGGGCGCTTTTTTCGCTGCTACTTTTTTAGCAGGAGCCTTTTTTGCTGGTGCTTTTTTCGCGACTACTTTTTTAGCAGGCGCTTTCTTTGCTACAGATTTTTTTGCCGGTGCTTTTTTTGCCGGTGCTTTTTTTGCAGTTGCCATGATTGATTTTCCTTCTAGAAGTTGATTAATCACCAATGAAAAAACGAGTTCTTCACTGGCAAATCGGATGCTACTGGAGAAAAAACCGATTTCATAGAGAAAAATGACTTATTTCACTCTGAAGTGTTGTTTTTTTGATCGCCCGATTCCAGTCGGTTTCTCCTCTGGTGAGGTCGAATTTTCAACTTTGAGCCGGTGAATGCGGTTTTGCCGCGTTCAATCAAGGCCGGCGCAAGCCTGATTTCTGCTGCTTGTCGTGGGCGTAGGTGGCCAAAATAATGCCCAGCAAGGCCACCGCGAAAGCCAGCCACTGCAGCTGGTTGAGGGTCTCGCCAAGGAAGACCGTGCCTACCAGCAGGGCGGTGACGGGCAGCATGACGGTGAAAACCCCACTTTGCGCTGCCCTGACGCTGAGCAAGCCAGTCATCCACAGCCAAACGGTCCAAACGCTTGCCGCCAGGGCGTAGAACAGCAGCAGGATCCAGGTTCCCAGCCCCAGCCCAGTGAAATCAAAGTCCAAAGCCAAGTAGAGCCCGGCAGGTGTCATCAAAACCAGACCCCAGAGGTTGATGAGGGCGGCAATGCGTTTGGGGCCCAGGCTCTGGGTGAGTGTTTTCCCGATCACCGCATAACTGGCTTCGCAGAG
>CAXNKH010000045.1:0-8720 GCA_964202765.1 Burkholderiales bacterium
TTTGGCGCTCTTGAAACCATATTTCCAAGGTACGACCAGTCGCACCGGTGCACCGTTCTGATTTGGCAAAATCTCGCCATACATGCCGAAAGTCAGCAGCGTCAGGGGGTGCATGGCCTCGTCCATCCGAAGTGCCTCGACATAGGGCCAGCTCAAGACCCGAGAGCCGACAAACGGCATGATTTTCGGATCGGCCAGCGTCACGAACTCGACATACTTGGCGCTGCCCAGCGGCTCGACTTTCTTGATCAGTTCGGCCAATGAATAACCAACCCAGGGGATCACCATGGACCAACCTTCAACACAGCGCATACGGTAAATCCGCTCTTCCTGGACGCCGAGTTTGAGCAGGTCCTCGATCGCGTATTTAGCCGGTTTTTTAACCAGTCCCTCAATTTCCACAGTCCAGGGACGCGTCTTCAAGCTATGGGCATGGCGCGCCGGATCGGCTTTATCAGTGCCGAACTCATAGAAATTGTTGTAGCTGCTCGCGTCTTTGTAATCGGTCAGCTTGTCCATGGTCAAAGCCCCGGCCAAGGCGGACTTGGCACCCGGTAGCGCCGAGAGTTTTCCCGGCGCTTGGGTTGCGGCCCAAGCCTCACGCGCAGCCCAGGCGCTCAAAGCTGTGCCGGCCGCACCAGTGGCCATCAACTTGAGCCAGTCCCGCCGAGCGGCGTAAACACCTTGCGGCGTGATCTCGCTGACCAGGGGATGAGTGAATCCGGAAATGTTGTCTTTGATCAGCACAGGGGCTCCTAATCAGTTGGGAACAGGGCAAAGTTCACTGCCCCAGAATCGGTGGGAACCGATTCCGCAAGTAACTCTTGGTCTGCCCCACAAGGTTTCATAAAGTCCCGTAGCTGTGCAGGCCGCTTAAGAACATGTTGACGCCCAGGAAGGCGAAGGTGGTCACGGCCAGCCCGGCCAGCGCCCACCAGGCCGCCACCGTACCACGCAGGCCCTTGATCAGACGCATGTGCAGCCAGGCCGCGTAATTGAGCCAGACAATCAGCGCCCAGGTTTCTTTCGGATCCCAACTCCAGTAGCCACCCCAAGCCTCGGCCGCCCAAAGCGCACCCAGCACAGTGGCGATGGTGAAGAAAGCAAAACCGATCGAAATCGACTTGTACATCACATCGTCGAGCACTTCCAGAGGGGGTAGGCGCGAAGCAATGCGTTGCCGTCCGAACAAGATAAGCGCAATGATCAGCGAGGAGATCAAGGCATAGCCGACCCAATAACTGCCACCCGCCTCGGCCATACCGCGCTGGCGAAAAGCAATAGGAACAAAACACAGGGCCACACCGAGCAGCCAGATGGGGGTCAAATTGAGCCAACGGATTTCCGTGGCCTGTTGTTTGATCAGGTAGGCAAAGGCCACCATAGCAGCCAAGGCAAAAGTGCCGTAGCCAATGAAATTGGCGGGGACATGCAACTTCATCCACCAACTTTTGAGTGCGGGTACCAGAGGCTGAATTTCATGGGCCTCGCGCACCAAGGTGTACCAGAGCAAGAAACCCACTGCGGCGCTGACCACCAACATGACAAACACACCCAGGGACCGCGTGTTGTACTGCTCTTCAAAATACAGATAAAAAGCCGTGGTGATCCAGCAAAACAGCACGAACACTTCGTACAGGTTGCTGACCGGGATATGCCCCACATCGGCGCCAATCAAGTAACTCTCGTACCAGCGCACCATGGTCCCAATCAAGGCCATGGTCGTGGCCAGCCAGGCCAGACGGGAACCGGTCCATTCCAGCGCCGCGCTCTGGCTGTTGGACAGCAGGCCCAGGCCATAAAACGCCGTGCTCATGAAATACAACAAGCTCATCCACAGAATGGCCGACTGGCTGGACAAGAAATACTTGAGCCAGAAAACCGTCTCAGCACGCGCCAGCTGGCCCTGGTAGGAAGCGATGGCGAGCAGGGAAAAACCCGCAACAATCGCCATCAAGAACCGTAGCGGGCGCCAGAACCAACCCATGACCACCGCACTGGGCAGCGCCCCGATGAGGATGGCTTTCTCATACACATCCATAGCGTCGGCATAGCGTACCGAAGCGAAGACACCCCCGGCTAAAACCAGGGCGGCAAACAGCCAGTCGATGGCATTGCGCTTGGCGAAATAGCCCTCGTACAAGCGCTGGGGCGTCATTGTTGTGCTCGAATTCATGTGTTTCCTCAGCCGTAGGGATCGGGTCTATGATCAGACTGCAAGTTTAATGAGATGCGTGGCTCGAGCCGAGCAGTTTTTCGGCCAATTGCACAAAGTCTCTGTCACCATCCATGGTCTTGCGGTTGGTGGACAAAGCCATGGTGGCCTGGGTCGCCCCATCAAACGGCGACAACCAAACCCAGATCCGACGTTCCCGCACATAGAGCATGGCAAAAATACCCAGAATCAGCAGGGCACAGCCCAAGTAAACCAAGGTCTTGCCCGGGGCACGGGCCACCTGGAACACACTGGCTTGAACATGCTTGAAATCGAGCAACTGGAACACCATGGGAACCGGATACACCAGGGCATCGCTCAAAGCCAGCACCGCCTGAGTCATAAAGGCCTGGGTCGTCAAACTGGGCTCCAGTGGTTTTTCTCCGGCCCGCTCTCGCGTGATCTGCGCCAGTTCAAACAGGGTTCCGTTCAGAATTCGGATCAGGACTTCAGCCGCCTTTTCCCGCTCACTCTCAGGCACCTGGGACTCGACGAAATCAGCCAGCGCTTGCAAGCCCCCCAGCGTTGGCTTATCTACGATAGTCTCGACTCCGGCAAACAGGGCCAAGGCCCGGGTCGCAGACGCCACCAGTTGTTGCGTCAAGTCAGGGCGTGCGGCCGACACGGCTTGCTGGGCATAGCGGCGCACCGCCAGCGCGCGCAAACCTGCGTTGTCCAGCGCAGACTTCAAACGAAAGAATTCATCAGAATTACCCTTCTCATCGGCCGGAACCCGCAAATAACGAAACGGTTCTGCCGGGGAATCCCGCACACCCATTAGGAAAACCGCAACCCCGTCACCGAGGTCAACCGGCAACATGTAATTGTTGAATTCACGGGCTTGACCAGCGCCATCGCGCAACTTGTAGCTGACGCTGGGCCCCACGTTACGCAACTCTTTCTTGGTCGCACTTTTGTTGGCCGCCCCCATGCGCTGACCCAGAGCTACAGTCAGGTCCACCTTGCGCGGATCGATGGCGGTTTGACCGCTACCGGAAAAATTCTCGACATTGATGACTCGCAGACCGGTGTACTCCAGGGTCAACTGGTCTTGCCCCTTGCCGAGTTGAGACGAACCACCAATCACGCCTTCGATTTCAAATGAAGCTGACTGGGCCTGCAAGGGCAGGGCTTTGAGACGCACGCTGGAGCCCCCATCGTCAAAGCTGGACTGGTATATCTCCACCCCCCGGTGCTGGGCGGGATGATTGACCTCAACCCGGGCCTCCCTCTTATCTCCCGTGGCCTTGTCGTGAATGATGATGTCACTGGCAAACAGCTTGGGCATTCCGGTGGAGTAGTACTCCACAATGAATTTCTTGAGCTCGATGGCAAACGGCAAGTCCTGCAACAAAACGCCACCGGACTGACTGATGATGGCGGTGCTGGATTGGGCCCCCTCGGCCACCAGCAGATTACCGCGAAAGGTCGGGTTGCCCGGGCCCAAACGGTGCTCGGGTTTGACATCGGCCAGCATGCCGCCGCCACCGTAACTCGATTTGCCGTTGAACAGCATCTGAGCCCGAACGATCAGATCGCCATCGAACAGTCCGCCCAGGCACACCAGAACGATGGCACTGTGGGCTGCGATATAGCCGAGCTTATTGGCAGCGCCCGTTTTGGCTGCAACCATCCAGCTGCTGACGCCTTGGTTTTGTCTTTGCTGCATACGCACGCTCCAACCGCCTGTGCCCAGCATCTGGCTGATGCGATGGGCAGCTTGCTCGGGCGTTTCAAGTAACACCGCATGGTGCTTGTGACCAAAAGCTTGCAGACTTTGTTCGCGGATGTTTTCCTTGAAGGTCTTGAGGTCAACCCAGATTTTCGGTGTATTGCGAGCAATGCACAGCGTGGTGCTGCACACCAAAAAAGCCAGGATCAGCAAGAACCATCAGGCACTGTAAACCGAATAGAGGCTGGCAAGGCCAAAAACATCAGCCCAAAAAGGGCCGAATTGATTAACATAGTTGGTCAGAGGCTCCTGCTGTTTGAGTACCGTGCCGATGATGGCGGCAATGCAAATGAGGGTCAGCAGCGAAATTGAGAATCGCATCGACGACAGCAACTCCACCGCAGAGCGCACTGGGCGGGAAGCGGACTTGAGTTCAATGCCCTCGGTGGAAACTGTCATGCCTTAATTATGCCGGGAAGAAATATCAGTTGAACCGACCGCCATCACTTCGCAAATAAAACCCGATGTCGGCCTTGCCAATCACCAGGCACTGGGTTCTCCGCCTGCGCCGGAATGACAACGTCACCAAGAAGGTCGTGATACAGGAATCGGTTTAACGTAATCCAGCGATGAAATCTGCAAGCGCCTTGATTTCGCGGTCGTTCATCTTGGCAGTCACCTGGGTCATGAGCGGGCTGTTGTTACGAGCGCCGTCGCGAAAGCCTGTCAACTGGGCTGCCGTGTAGTCGGCATGCTGGCCACTGAGTCGCGGGTAGAGCGGAGGCAGGCCAGCGCCATTGGGGCTGTGGCAGCTGGCACAGGCAGCGACTTGACGGTCGGCAATGCCACCCCGGTAAATGCGCTCACCCAAAGCCACCAATTCTTTGTCCTTGGCAAAACCGGGTTTGGCTTTGTTGTTGCCAACCCAGTAAGCCATGTTTTTCATGTCTTCGTCGCTCAGGGCCGAGGCAAAGCCCTGCATGATGGGGTTCTTGCGCTTGCCGGACTTGAACTCTTGCAGTTGCTCAAGCAAATATTCGGGGTGCTGTTGGGCCAGTTTGGGGTTGGACGGGATGCCGGAGTTGCCGTCAGCGCCGTGACAAGCGGCACAAACCGCCGTGTAACTGGCCTCTCCCTTGACCAAATCGGGTTTGGCTAGCTTGGCGGGAGCAACCGGTTTTGCGCTTTCGGCTGCTGCGGAAAAAGCAAAGATGGCCAATGAGGTGGCCACAAACCAGTGTGCAAATAACTTCATAGGAAAAACTGTGTCACTGTGAGAGAAACAGCCGCATTCTACAATGCGGGCCTGAGACCTCCCATAAAACCATGCCGATCAAGAACACGCCGCCGATTCCGGCCCCCCATCCGAACAGTGACGGCGTGGCAGCCAAATCCGCAGCCAGCCTTGCCCTGGGCTGGTTGCACACAGCCAAATTTCTCACGACCGCGCCCCAGCTGCATTTTTTGCCCGCTCTGGATGTTCCAGAAATTGCCTTTGTCGGCCGCTCCAACGCGGGAAAATCGACCTGCATCAACACCCTGACCCAGCAAAAACAGCTGGCTTACGCTTCCAAAAAACCGGGTCGAACCCAGCACATCAACCTGTTCACACTGGGCAAGCAAGGTGTGACCGATGCGGTGCTGACCGACTTGCCGGGCTACGGTTATGCCGCAGTACCCAAGCAGGACAAAATCCGTTGGCAACAGGTGATGGCCAACTACCTGGTGACGCGTGAAAACCTCAAAGCCATTGTGCTGATGTGCGATCCACGCCACGGACTGACCGAGCTCGATGAAATCCTGCTCGATGTGATTCGCCCCCGAGTCGAGCAGGGACTGAAGTTTCTGGTGGTCCTGACCAAGGCCGACAAACTCAACCGCAGCGAAGCCAACAAGGCCCTTTCCATCATGAAACTGCAAGCCGGTGGCGGTGAGGTTCGCCTGTTTTCAGCCCCCAAACGGATTGGCGTTGAAGATGTCGCCCAACTGCTCTGGCAATGGGTCCATCCAGTGGTTGCTGAACCAACCTCAATCAGTTGAGGACAGAGCTGGCTCACTTCATGTAGCTGCGGTCTGTCCCGCAAGGTGGGCTCCAACATCCCGTTTCTCGTTGGGGACAGAGCTGGCTCACTTCATGTAGCTGCGGTCTGTCCCGCAAGGTCTCAGTAGGCCAACTTCTCCCCTTTGGGTCGGTCCTTGAACCGTTTATGGACCCAGAAGTACTGGGCCGGCATGCGGTCGATCCATTCCTGCAAACGCCGATTCATGAGCGCGGTATCGGCCACCAAATCCGGACCCGGGAAGTCTGCCCAGGGCGCTAGCACCTCCACCTCATAACCTTGATCGGTCAAGCGCGTGACAACCGGCACCACCCGGGCCCGCCCCAGCTTGGCAAAACGTGACAGAGAAGGAACTGTGGCGGCAGAAACGCCATAAAAAGGCACAAAAACCGAATCTTCCGGGCCAAAGTTCATGTCAGGCAACAAATAAAGTGGCTCGCCGCGGCGCAGCCCGTCAATGATGGGTTTGACTCCCCCTACTCGCCTCAACAGTTGGGGCTGACCGAAGCGTTTGCGCCCCGCCAGAATCCAGTCGTTGACCACGGCATTGGACTGATGGGTGTAGATGGTGTTGAACCTGCGCGGCAGTTGCTGGGTCAAGGCCGTCCAACCGGCGTCAAGACCGACAAAGTGCGGTGCAAAGATCACAGTTGGTCCCGTCCCCTGTAGCGCCTGCAGTTCGCCGGTGAGCCTCAAGCGTTGCCGCGTCAGCTGCTCAGAACCATGCCAAAGCCAGCTGCGGTCCAGCCAAGCCTGGGCGAAATAAACAAAGGTCTGAAAACTGCGGGACCGCAGTTGCCGCGGGTTCAGACTTGGGAAACACAGGCTCAAGTTGACTTTGACCACCCGGCGCCGCGGCCACGCCAGCAGGTAAAGCAAGCAACCCAGGAGCCAGCCCAGGCCGCGTACCCATGACAGGGGCAAACGCGCTAACAGCCGCATCGCAACCAGGCCCAAGCGGCTGAACATGCTCACACCTCCTCTCGTGGCTGTTTGAATCGGTCGTAGCTCCACAAGTACTGTTGCGGGCATTGTCGGATCAGCGACTCCATGGACTGGTTGATTTGTGCCGCCGCGGCATGGACCTCCTGCGGCAGGACTCCTGGCAGCGCTTGGTAGTGCACGACATAGCCTCGACCCCAAGGCAAACGCTCACCCCAGGTCAACACCAACTTGGCGCCACTTTGTTGTGCCAAGCGAGCGGCCAGGGTCATGGTGTAGGCCTCACGTCCCCAAAACTGCGCCCACACCCCCAAGCCCAGCGGCGGCACTTGATCGGGTAACAAGCCCAGAGTCTGGCCCTGGCGTAGCGCCTTGAGCATTTGCTTGACGCCGGCCAGCGTGGCGGGCGCCGTTTGCAAACCAGGGCGATTTCGTGCCTGTTGCATCACCTCACCCAGCCAGGGCTGACGCGAGGGCCGAAACAGCACGGTGATGGCTTTTTGTTGGCCATAGCGCTGCGCGTAGGCTTGGGCGGTAATTTCAAAACAACCCAAATGCGGTGTCAGCAGGACTACGCCACGGCCCACTGTCAAAGCGACCTCCAAGTGGTCGGTGCCCTGCCACTGCACCGACACTGGTCGGCCCAACCAGAGCCGAGGTAACTCGGCGACCATTTTCCCACTCTCTCCAACAGCTGCTGTCCATTGTCGCCAGCCATAGCCCGCCAGGCGGGCCTGTTCCAGTAAGCGCCTTCGGTACAGTCCAGACAGCGCAAACACCAACCAGCCCATGAGCCAGCCCAGACCGTGCAGCAGCCACAAGGGGAACAGCGAGAGCAGTTTGAACAAGGTGGTCATCGGTCGAGTAAGATCGGCGGGTCGCTGAGTTATGGAGCTACTTGCAGGGCGACACACTATGCATCACGAAAGTGGCGTCATTGTGCCTTGTCTAGTCAGACAAATCTGCTAAAGCGTTCGCCCAAGCGACCCAGCCCAAGCAACGCGACAAACTTTGTTGTTATTTGTTTTACAGGGAGCTTTTTAAAATGGCGAGCGATTTTCTCTTTACCTCCGAATCGGTTTCCGAGGGTCACCCCGACAAGGTGTCGGACCAAATTTCTGACGCGATCCTGGACGCGATTTTCAAGCAAGACCCGCTGTCCCGGGTTGCCGCTGAAACCCTGTGCAACACCGGTCTGGTGGTGCTGGCCGGTGAGATCACCACCAACGCCCATGTCGATTACATCCAGGTGGCACGCGACACCATCAAGCGCATAGGCTACGACAACACCGAGTACGGCATCGACTACAAAGGTTGTGCTGTCTTGGTGGCTTATGACAAGCAAAGCAACGACATAGCCCAAGGTGTCAACCATGCCAGCGACGACCATCTCAATACCGGTGCTGGCGACCAGGGCCTGATGTTTGGCTACGCCTGCAGCGAAACCCCCGAACTGATGCCGGCACCGATTTACTATGCCCATAGACTGGTAGAGCGCCAGGCCCAGTTGCGCAAAGATGGGCGCCTGCCTTTCCTGCGCCCTGATGCCAAGAGCCAGGTGACCATGCGCTATGTCGATGGCAAGCCGCACTCCATCGACACCGTGGTGCTGTCGAGCCAGCACGCGCCCGAAATGAGCGATGGCCACAAGATGAAGCCGGCTTTCGTTGAAGCCGTGATCGAGGAAATCATCAAGCCGGTGCTGCCCAAAGAATGGCTCAAGGACACCACGTACCTGGTCAACCCGACCGGGCGTTTCGTCATTGGCGGTCCGCAAGGCGATTGCGGTCTGACCGGTCGAAAAATCATTGTTGACACCTACGGCGGCGCC
>CAXNKH010000046.1:0-8699 GCA_964202765.1 Burkholderiales bacterium
AAGCCGTGAGCACCCAGCCACATCAGGTGGTTGAGCAAGCGCGTGATCTCGGAGAACATGACCCGAATGTACTGAGCGCGCAACGGTACATCGATTTGCATCAGCTTCTCGATGGCCAGGCAGTAAGCATGCTCATTGGCCATCATCGAGACATAGTCGAGCCGGTCCATGTAGGGCAACGATTGAATGTAGGTCTTGCTCTCGGCCAGTTTTTCAGTGGCGCGGTGCAGTAAACCGATGTGCGGGTCCGCCCGCTGTACCACTTCGCCATCCAACTCCAGCACCAGACGCAGCACCCCGTGCGCCGCCGGATGTTGCGGACCAAAATTGAGCGTGTAATTCTTGATATCGGCCATGGCTTAGGCGCTCCGAACGCAAAGGGCTGGCTTAATTTCGGTGCAGGCTAACTTGGCAGCAGCCAAGTTAAATCCGCACAGCGGATGGCCGGAACCAAAATTGAGCGTGTAATTCTTGATATCGGCCATCTCAGTGCAGGCCCCCGTAGTTGTCTTCGCGGATGATGCGCGGCGTGATCTCGCGCGGCTCAATCGTCACCGGCTGGTAAATGACCCGTTTTTGCTCGGCGTCGTAGCGCATTTCGACATGGCCGCTCACCGGAAAGTCCTTGCGGAACGGGTGGCCGATAAAGCCGTAGTCGGTCAGGATGCGGCGCAAATCGTCATGGCCTTCGAACACGATGCCAAACAGATCGAATGCTTCGCGCTCGAACCAATTGGCCGCATTCCAGACTTCGGTGATCGAAGCCACCATCGGCGCGCAATCATCGGGCGCAAACACCTTGAGCCGGACCCGCTGATTGAGTGAGACCGACAGCAGGTGCAAGACCACGGCATAGCGCAGACCGGCGTCGGCGCCGTCCGGGTATTCCGAGTAGTCAACCCCGCACAGGTCGATCAGCTGCTCGAACTGGCAGAGTGGTGCGGTTTGCAAAATTTGGGCCGCCTCTAGGTAGTCAGCGGCCTTGACCAGCACCGTGACTTCGCCATGCGCGACGCTAATGCGCTTGACGCGCTGGCCCAAGGCAGCGGCAATCGATTCTTTCAGAACTTCAGGATGTACTGCGAACATGAAAGCCTTTAAGCGCGCGCAATGGTGTGGGTGCGGCGAATTTTCTGCTGCAGCTGGATGATGCCGTAGAGCAGCGCCTCAGCCGTGGGCGGGCAGCCCGGCACATAAACATCGACTGGAACGATCCGGTCGCAGCCGCGCACCACCGAATAGCTGTAGTGGTAATAACCACCGCCATTGGCGCAGGAACCCATTGACAAAACCCAGCGCGGCTCGCTCATCTGGTCATAGACCTTGCGCAAGGCTGGCGCCATCTTGTTGCACAGGGTACCGGCCACGATCATCAGATCGGACTGGCGCGGACTGGGCCGAAACAACATGCCAAAACGGTCTATGTCGTAGCGCGCCGCACCCGCGTGCATCATCTCGACAGCGCAGCAGGCCAGACCGAAGGTCATAGGCCAGAGCGAACCGGTTTTGGCCCAGTTCACCACCGAGTCGTAACTGGTGGTGACAAAGCCCTCTTTGAATACGCCTTCAATCATCGCCTTACTCCCAATCTAGGGCGCCTTTTTTCCACTCGTAGACAAAGCCCACAACCAGAATGCCCAGAAACACCATGGCCGACCAGAATCCCAGCGCGCCGATTTCCTTGAGCGACACCGCCCAGGGGAAAAGAAAAGCGATTTCAAGGTCAAACAAAATAAACAGAATGGCCACCAGGTAGTAGCGGACATCGAATTTCATGCGCGCATCTTCGAAAGCTTCGAAGCCGCATTCGTAAGGGGAGTTTTTAGCGCTGTCGGGGCGATTGGGGCCGAGGATTCGCCCCAGCACTTGGGGTACGACGCCAACCGCAAGCCCGACCAAAATGAACAAAAAAACGGGAAGATACTGTTCAAGGTTCATCTTGTGACAACGCGATTTATCCGGCATGCCAATGCATGGGGATTTTTTTGTCTGGTGCCGTCGGCGAGACTCGAACTCGCACAGCTTTCGCCACTACCCCCTCAAGATAGCGTGTCTACCAATTTCACCACGACGGCGGCTTTTGTGTCTGAATCGCATGAGGAACCTTGCGGCTTTGGCAATCCAAACAGCTTTGAATTTTAACCCGAAAAAAATCGATTTCCCTGAGGGCAGGGTTCATATTTGAACCTAGATTCGGCAGTTGGATGCGCCCGAGTGGGCTGCGATACGCTGCGCTGGTGCGGCGCGACGACGAAGCGGGCTCATGCCCGCAAGGAGAAGCAACAAAGCCGGTGTAGCGAAGCGCAATCGGGTGCGTAGCGGACTCACCCACAAAGTGAAGCTGTTGGCGGGTCAAAAACAGTGTTCATACGGTGTAGCGAGCAAATATCAGCGGTCAACTGCCGAATCTAGGTGAATCCTTGGACAGCGCTGCCCAGCCCTCCCAACGGGCCAAGCCGGATCGCTCTACAAGGGTTGGGCTTATTTGACCGGGATTTGCGCCGCACCGCTGGCAGGCGCCACCGCCGCTGGGGCCACCGGTGCGGGAAACGCAGCTGGGCTCACAGCTGCCGGCGTGCTGCCAGGAATTTGCGACGCCACGCCGGTCTCAGCGGGCGTTGGCGCAGGTGCAACGATGCCCGTGCGCTCGAGCACGCTGCCCGTACTCTCGGGACGCAGATTGCCGAAATAAGCCAGCAACAAGGTGCAAATGAAAAACACGGTGGCCAGTACGGCGGTAGTGCGTGAGAGAAAGTTGGCACTTCCGCTGGCGCCAAACAGGCTGCCCGAACCGCCACTGCCAAAGGCGGCACCCATGTCGGCCCCTTTGCCATGCTGAATCAAAATCAGACCGATCATGGCCAAGGCCGTCAACATTTGCACTGCCAAAATAATGGTTAAAGCCAGACTCATAACAAACACTCCTAATCGGTTGAGGACAGAGCTAAAGGTCCGTCCCGCAAGTTTTCATCTAAGTTAAGGACAGAGCTAAAGATCTGTCCCGCAAAGTCATTTCAAGTTGGGGACAGAGCTTGCACCTCGTGCCGCGGTCTGTCCCACAATGTTTTAGATTAACGCAATAATTTTTAAAAAATCCGGGGCTTTGAGCGCAGCGCCACCCACCAGACCACCATCAATATCTTCTTGGGCCAGCAGCTCAGCCGCATTGTCCGCATTCATGCTGCCGCCGTACAAAATTTTGATTCGCTCGGCTTGTGCCGTGGCCGCTTTCAATTGAGTGCGCAACACGGCATGAACCTGTTGGGCCTGCTCGGGGCTGGCGGTTTTGCCGGTCCCAATCGCCCACACCGGCTCATAAGCCAGCACAATTTCGCTGATGCAATGACCATTGGTGTGGATCACTGCAGCCAACTGACGCTTAACCACCAGTGCGGTCTGTCCAGCCTCTCGCTCAGCCAGGGTTTCTCCAACACAGACGATGGGCGTGATGCCAGCAGCCAGGCAGCGCTCAACTTTGGCGGCCACCACAGCATCACTCTCGCCATGGTAGAGCCGACGTTCAGAGTGACCGACCAACGCATAAAGCACGCCAAAATCCTTCAGCATGGCGGCCGAAATTTCACCGGTGTAAGCACCGGTCTCATGGGCCGACACGTCTTGCGCGCCCAACTCAATCGCCGAACCTGCCAGCAGAAGCTGCAGCTGAGACAAGTACAAAGCCGGAACACAGACTGCCACCGAGCAAGAACCCGAAGGCAATCCTGCGCGCAATTGTTCAATCAAACTGGCGTTGGCAGCCAGGTCGCCATTCATTTTCCAGTTGCCGGCAATCAGCTTTTTTTTCATGCCTCAGACCAGTTCAAAACGATTTTTCCAATGTGCTGGTTCGACTCCATCAACCCATGGGCCTGGGCCGCTTGCGCTGCCGGGAAAACGCTGTGAATCACGGGCTTTATTTTCCCAGACTCAATCAAAGGCCAGACATTCTTCAGACAGGCCTGAGCGATCGCTTGCTTGAAAGCAATCGGGCGCGGCCGCAATGTCGATCCCGTGATCGTCAAGCGCCGGCGTAACACCAATCCCGCATTGATTTCACTCTTGGTTCCACCTTGGACCGCGATGATGACCAAACGACCGTCTTCGGCCAAGCAGTCGATTTCCTTGGCGACATAAGCGCCTGCCACCATGTCCAAAATCACATTGACACCCTGACTATCAGTCAGGCGCTTGACTTCTTCCTTGAAGTCATGGGTCTTGTAATTGATCGCATGGTCTGCGCCCAGGGCCACACAAGCGGCGCATTTTTCGTCGCTGCCCGCCGTCACCAGCACTTTGGCACCCATGGCCTTGGCCATCTGAATCGCCGTCACACCGATGCCGCTGGAGCCGCCCTGCACCAACAGGGTCTCGCCCGCTTGCAGCCGACCGCGGTCAAACACATTGCTCCAGACCGTGAAAAAAGTCTCGGGCAAAGAAGCTGCTTCGATGTCGCTCAGTCCTTTAGGGATGGGCAGGCATTGCGCAATCGGCGCCACGCAGAGCTCGGCATAACCGCCACCAGCGACCAAAGCGCAAACCCGGTCGCCGATTTTGAAACCGGCAAGCGCTAGTGCCTGGGCGTCACCCGCCACGACCACACCCGCCACTTCCAAACCAGGAATATCGGAGGCACCCGGCGGCACGGGGTAGTTGCCCGTGCGTTGCAACACATCGGGCCGGTTAATACCACTGGCCGAGACCCGGATCAGCAGTTCGCCAACACCGGGCACAGGCTCTGGCCGCTCGCCCTGGCACAAGACCTCGGGCGCACCGTAGCTTGTGATCTCAATGGCTTTCAAGAGGTGTGCTCGCCATTTTGGGCCGGACGGTCCAACAGCGCTTTCATTGACAACTTGACGCGACCTTTTTCGTCGGTCTCCATCACTTTGACCTTGATGACCTGACCTTCGGTCAAGTAATCGCTCACGCGCTCGACGCGCTCGTGTGCGATCTGGCTGATGTGCAGCAAACCGTCTTTGCCTGGGAGCAGATTGACCAGCGCACCGAAATCGAGGATCTTGGTGATAGCGCCTTCGTAGATCTTGCCGATTTCAACTTCAGCCGTGATCTGCTCGATGCGACGCTTGGCTTCCTCGGCCTTGGCCGGGTCGGTCGAAGCGATGGTGATGGTGCCATCTTCGTTGATGTTGATCTGGGTGCCGGTTTCTTCGGTCAGGGCGCGAATCACAGAGCCGCCCTTGCCGATCACGTCACGGATCTTCTCGGGGTTGATCTTCATGGTGAACAGGCGCGGCGCGAAGCTAGAGACTTCGGTCTTGGCTTCGCTCATGGCTTCTTGCATCTTGCCCAGAATGTACATGCGCGCTTCCTTGGCCTGGGCCAGGGCGACTTGCATGATTTCTTTGGTGATGCCCTGGATCTTGATGTCCATCTGCAAAGCGGTGATGCCGTTGGTGGTGCCTGCAACCTTGAAATCCATGTCACCCAGATGATCTTCGTCACCCAGGATGTCGGTCAGCACGGCAAAGCGGTTGTCTTCCTTGATCAGGCCCATGGCAATACCCGCCACGTGCGCTTTCATGGGAACGCCGGCGTCCATCAAAGACAGGCAGCCGCCGCAAACCGAAGCCATCGAAGAGGAACCATTGGACTCAGTGATCTCGCTGACCACACGCATGGTGTAGGGGAAATCTTCTTTGCTCGGCAGCACGGCGGCCAAGGCGCGCTTGGCCAGCCGACCGTGACCGATTTCGCGGCGCTTGGGTGTTCCGACACGACCGGTTTCGCCGGTGGCGAACGGAGGCATGTTGTAGTGCAGCATGAAGCGGTCTTCAAACTCGCCCGCCAGTGCATCAATGCGCTGGGCATCGCGCTCGGTGCCTAGAGTGGTCACGACCAGGGCCTGGGTTTCGCCACGGGTGAACAGGGCTGAACCGTGGGTCCGGGGCAGCACGGAGTTGCGAATTTCGATGGCACGCACGGTGCGGGTATCGCGACCGTCAATTCGCGGCTCGCCGGCCAGAATCTGGCTGCGAACAATCTTGGCTTCGATCTCGAACAACAGACCTTCGATCGCCACGCTGTCAAAGGCTGCGCCTTCAGCTTTCAAAGCGGCCATGACGCCAGCGTAGGCCGTGCGGCAGGCCTGAGTCCGGGCTTGCTTGTTGCGGATTTGGTAGGCAGCGACCAGCTTGTCTTTGGCCAGGCCATCGATCTTGGCGATCAGGGCTTCGTCCTTGGCCGGCGCTTTCCAGTCCCACATCGGCTTGCCGGCATCGCGCACCAGTTCGTGAATGGCATTGATCGCAATATTGCCCTGCTCGTGGCCAAAGACCACGGCACCGAGCATGATTTCTTCCGACAACTGCTGGGCTTCGGACTCCACCATCAGCACAGCGGCTTCGGTACCCGCTACCACCAGATCCATGATGGAGTCTTTGCGCGCGGTTTGTCCGGGGTTGAGCACATACTCATTGTTGATGTAGCCAACGCGGGCTGCACCAATTGGACCGTTGAACGGAATACCACTGATAGACAGGGCGGCGCTCACAGCGATCATGGCAGCGATGTCGGCATCCACTTCGGGATTGAGCGACACGGTGTGGATCACAACGTGAACTTCGTTGAAGTAGCCTTCGGGGAACAGCGGGCGGATCGGACGGTCGATCAAACGACTGGTCAGCGTTTCAAACTCGCTGGGGCGACCTTCACGCTTGAAAAAGCTGCCGGGGATCTTGCCGGCCGCGTAGGTTTTTTCAAGGTAATCGACGGTCAGCGGGAAGAAATCTTGCCCGGCCTTGCCTTCGGTCTTGCCAACCACAGTGGCCAACACCACGGTGCCGTCCATATCCAGCAGCACGGCGCCGGTGGACTGACGTGCGATTTCGCCAGTTTCCATGGTGACCGTGTTCTGGCCCCACTGGAAAGTTTTTGTAACTTTGTTAAACATACTCATTGTTCATTCTCCTTGATTGAATCTATGGTTTTGGAGGTGCGGGCCACCTCACCCGAGCCCGGAGTCAACAAGCCAAAACACGATGCCATCCCAGGGAAACTCGAAAAATCCACTCAAATTTCCTTGGAATGACACAGCTTCGCTCTGTTTTTGTCTTCTCCGAAGTAAAAAACGCCTGAGCTAGTGAACTAACTCAGGCGCTTGTCATTCGTTTTGTCGCTTACTTACGCAGGCCTAACTTGGCGATCAGCGCGGTGTAACGTTCCGCATTGCGGTCCTTCAAATAGTCCAACAGCTTGCGCCGGCGGCTCACCATGCGCAGCAGACCGCGGCGACCGTGGTGGTCCTTGGCATGGGTTTTGAAGTGGGGAGTCAACTCATTGATGCGAGCGGTCAACAGAGCCACTTGCACTTCGGGGCTGCCGGTGTCGCCGACACTGCGGGCATTGGCTTGAACTACTTCAGCCTTGATACTGGATGCAATCATTTCATTTCCTGAAATTGGGAACTGGCTTTGATGCCTAGGTCCCCGGTTTAACAACTTGCGCCTTAGGCTGGAACTGCCTATGGCGTGCGCCTTGCGTTATGCAAAGCCCGCAGATTATAGCCGGGAACGCCAGCCGATTCGCTGACGCTCGAATGCGACCGGCTTCAGGTCTTTGCTTGCTTGCGAGATGGGTGTGGATGACTACGCGGCTAAGCCGCATCGCTGTGTGCCGCACCGAGCTGATCCAGCGCGAAACTTCGCCTACAAGACCCGGGTGCAGGAACTGGCCGCTTAGGCCGCCGCGGCGTTGCTCGCATTGATAGCATCCAACGGCCAACGCGGTTTGACGTCAAACGCATAAAGCTTGTTGGCCTGCTGCACCCCCGCTTGAAGTCGCATGGCCGCCGCCATGGCGATCATGGCGCCGTTGTCAGTGCACAAATGCAATTCTGGGTAATGGGCTCGCACCCCAAGGCGCTGGCACAGGCCGTCAAGTTGCTGTCGCAGTAGCTGATTGGCTCCCACACCGCCGGCCACCACCAAGCGCTTCAAACCCGTTTGTTGCAGCGCAGCAGCCGATTTTTTCACCAGCACTTCAACAATCGCCATTTGGGTCGATGCAGCCAAGTCAGCCAACACCTGCTGCGGCAAGGCCGCCACCCCTTCAAGAGCGGGTGGGAACTGCGTTGCGGCCTGGGCCTGGGCCGCCACCAGTTTCTTGGCCTGCACCATCACCGCTGTCTTCAGCCCGGCAAAAGAAAAATCCAGGTTGCGGCTGTGCAGCAAAGGCCGCGGCAACTTGAACGCTTGCGGATTGCCCTGCTCGGCCAAGCGCGACAGGGCCGCGCCTCCGGGGTAAGCCAGACCCATGAGTTTGGCCGATTTATCAAACGCCTCACCCGCCGCATCGTCAATGGTCTCGCCCAGAATCTGGTAGCGTCCGACGCCATCGACCCGCATCAGCTGGGTGTGACCGCCCGAAACCAACAAGGCGACAAAAGGGAATTGCGGCGGATCGGCACTCAAAAAGGGCGACAACAAATGGCCCTCTAAGTGATGAATGCCGAGCACCGGCTTGTCCAATGCAGCGCCCAGAGCGCAAGCCACGCCAGCACCGACCAACAACGCCCCGGCCAAACCGGGACCCCGGGTATAGGACACCACATCGACATCGCTGAGCTGGCACTGCGCCATCTCCAGCACTTGGCGGATCAGCGGCAATACCCGGCGAATATGATCGCGGCTGGCCAGCTCGGGCACCACTCCGCCATAAGCCTGGTGCATCTCGATCTGGCT
>CAXNKH010000047.1:0-8670 GCA_964202765.1 Burkholderiales bacterium
GTGCATAAAGCGGTTCTCAAAAATCGTTTCAGCGACCTTGCTGGTACCCTGGGAAATACAGTTCAGCACCATGAATTGGGCTTGCATATCGGTGGGAAAGCCGGGGTACTCGGTGGTGCGAAAACTGATGCCTTTGAGACGACCTTGAGCCCGAATCCGAATCCCCCCCTCAACCGCCGTGATGTTGGCACCCGCTTCCTGCAACTTTTCCACCACAGCGTCGAGGTGGTCGATGCGGGCCGCTTTCAGCACCACATCACCCCCGGTGGCCGCCACCGCACACAAAAAAGTACCCGCCTCAATCCGGTCGGCCACCACCTGATGCTGACAACCATCCAAACGCTCTACGCCCTGAATTCGGATACGGCTGCTGCCGTGACCTTCAATCTTGGCACCCATCTGAATCAGCATTTCTGCCAAGTCAGGAATTTCGGGTTCCTGAGCGGCATTTTCCAAAATGGTTTCGCCTTCAGCCAGGCAAGCCGCCATCAGGAAGTTTTCTGTGCCCGTGACTGTCACCATGTCGGTGCCGATACGGGCACCTTGAAGTCGTTTTCGTCCCTGGGGCAGCTTGGCCAGCATATAACCGTGCTCGACCACAATCTGCGCCCCCATCGCTACCAGCCCTTTGATGTGCTGATCGACCGGGCGCGAGCCAATGGCACAGCCCCCCGGCAAGGATACCCTGGCATGGCCGAAACGAGCCAATAAAGGGCCCAGTGCCAACACCGAAGCGCGCATGGTTTTAACCAACTCGTAAGGCGCCTCGGGCGTACTCAGTGCGCTGGCATTGACCCGAACCGAGCCGTCTGGCGCACGTTCTATTTCAACACCCATGTTGCGAATCAACTTAAGCATGGTGCTGACGTCCTGCAGGCGCGGCACATTGAGCAGGGTCACCGGCCCAGCTGTGAGCAGGCTGGCGCACAACTCGGGCAGGGCCGCATTTTTGGACCCCGAAATTTCTACCTCGCCGCGCAGTTGACGGCCGCCTCGAATTAACAATTTGTCCATGAGTTCAATTCATGAGTTGGGCTGTCACTGTTCTCGCCCCGCCCACTCGGCCGGGGTGAAGGTTTTCATCGACAAAGCATGAACCTCGTCGCTCTGAATTTTGCTGCCCAAAGTGGCATAGACCTGCTGGTGACGTTGGATCGCGCGTTGTCCCTCAAACTTGACAGAAACCAGGGTGGCGTACCAATGGCGACCGTCCCCCGTGAGCTCGATGTGCTCACAGTTCAGCCCGTTCATGATGATGGTTTTCAGTTCGTCAGCGGTCATGTCAATCAAATCCTCAATGCCTGATCTTGTAGCCGATACGCAGCAAATGTACGGCCAAGCCGGAGGCCAGCAACAGCGCCAAAACGACAACGCCCAGACTTAGCCAGGGCGACACATCGCCGAGACCAAAAAAACCATAGCGAAAACCATCAATCATGTAGAAAAACGGGTTCAAGTGGCTGACACCTTGCCAAAATGCAGGCAAGGAATGAATGGAATAGAACACGCCGCTGAGAAAAGTCATGGGAACAATGATGAAGTTCTGAAACGCAGCCAGCTGGTCAAATTTTTCAGCCCATAAACCGGCAATCAGGCCCAGGGTGCCCAGCAAGGCTGAGCTCAGGATGGCAAAAACAAGGATCCACCAAGGAGCCACAAAACTCAAGTCAGCAAACCAACAGGTCACCACAAAGACACCGGAACCGACCAGCAAACCGCGCGCAATGGACGAGCCGACATAGGCAAAAAACCAGTTCCAGTGCGACAGCGGTGTCAGTAACAAGAACACCAGATTGCCCATGATTTTGCTTTGGATCAATGAAGATGAGCTGTTGGCAAAGGAATTTTGCAGTAGGCTCATCATCACCAATCCCGGCACCAAAAAGGCCGTATAACTCACTGTGTCGTAGACCGTGACCCGGCCTTCGAGCACATGACCAAAAATCATCAAGTACAGGACGGCTGTCAACACCGGTGCGGCCACAGTCTGGAAACTGACTTTCCAAAAGCGCAGAATTTCCTTGTACAACAAGGTTTCCCAGCCGGTCATCGTGTCACCCCCTGCACCACATCCTGATTTTTGGTCATCACTTCCAGGAAGACGTCTTCCAGATCAGGTTTGCGGATTTCCACATCGTCAACCTGTACACCCGCTTGTCGCAACAGGGCCAAGAATTGTTCAATTTCAAGAGCGCTGTGAAGCGGCACCTGGACAATCCGCCCGGTCACCCTGGCCTTTTGGGCCAAAGCTTGAGGTAAAGCGTCATCGGTCTTGAACAACAACACATTGCTGCTGGCAGCCTTCAGCAAGTCGCTGGTTCGCTCCAAGGCTACCACCCGACCTGTTTTGAGCATCGCAATCCGACCGCACAAGGCCTCAGCCTCTTCCAAGTAGTGGGTGGTGAGCAGGATGGTGTGACCTTTTTTGTTGAGCTGGGCGATGAACTGCCAAAGTGTCTGGCGCAACTCGACATCGACCCCTGCGGTGGGTTCATCGAGCACGATCACCGGTGGTTTGTGCACCAGCGCCTGCGCCACCAGCACCCGGCGCTTCATGCCGCCCGACAGCTGGCGCATATTGGCATCGGCTTTGTCAACCAGCCCCAGATTGTTCAACAGCTCTTCGATCCAGGCATCGTTGTTTTTGACGCCAAAGTAACCCGATTGAATTCTGAGGGTTTCACGCACATTGAAAAACGGGTCGAATACCAGTTCTTGCGGAACCACGCCAATTGATTTCCGAGCCTTGGCATAGTCAAGCTCGGCGTCACAGCCAAGCACCTTGACGCTACCCGAGCTGGCCCGACTCAATCCTGCCAAAATGCTGATCAGGGTGGTTTTGCCTGCGCCGTTGGGGCCCAGCAGACCAAAAAACTCACCTTCTTGGATGTCGAAGCTGACGCAATCGAGTGCCTTAAAGGTGCTGCCCTTGGGTCCGCGAGAGGATGGATAGGCTTTGGAGACGGACTGAAACGAGATGGCGGGCATGTAAGCCGCTTATTTTACCCGGGCTCATGCCCAGCGGCCTTCAATTCCTTGGCAGCAGGCCTTCTATCCCGTAGAGGCCGGCAAGGTCCAGGAGACGGGGTGACAAATTCTTAATCACCAGTTTTTTGCCAAACGCCAGACTTTCGCGATGAAACTCCAGCAACACAGCCAGCGCCGAAGAATCAAACTGCTGCAAGGCCGCAGCGTCAATCTCAACCATTTCTTCGCTCTGAGATCGCAAACCCTGAAGCAGCATACGCAGACAGGCACTGGCCTGGCTTTGAGTCAACTCCTGGGGCAAGACCAACACACTCAACCCTTCTTGGCGCTGTTGGTCTTGTTGCGATCGGCCAAGGTCGCGATCAGTCCGTCGATCCCCTTGGCGTTAATTTCAGGTGCGAACTGACTGCGATACGTTTCAACCAACCAAACCCCTAAAACATTGAAGTTGTAGATTTTCCAGCCTGAACCCTGGCCCGGTGTTTTTTCCAAGCGGTAATCTATCTGAGTTGAGTCGCCACGGCCCTTGATCTCGATGCGAATCAGCACCTCTTTGTCGTCCGGCGCGGAGCGCACCGGTTTGACCGTGAGGTTTTGTTCTCCGAGACGGGACAGAGCGCCAGCGTAAGTTCTGACCAGTAACACCTTAAATTCTTCCTGCAAGCGTTTTTGCTGCTCGGGCGTCGCCTGGCGCCAGGCGGGGCCCACAGCGGAGGCCGTCATGCGGTGAAAATTGACAAGGGGCAAGATTTTGCTATCGACCAAGGCGATCATGCGCGTCAGATCATCCTCTTGAATGGCTTTGTCCGCTTTGATATTCTCCAACACCTCGGTCCACAAACGCTTAATCATGAGCTCGGGCGCCTCGTCTGCAGCGAGAGCAGTCAAGCCAAACAACCCACCGGCACAGAGCGATAGGAGCAGGTAAAAACAGTTCAAAAAACGACGCATCAAAACTCTCTATTGGGTTCGGGACAGGGCTGGCTTGAATAGCGCAAACACGCCTTGGCTCGAAAAATTTCTAAATTCAACCACGAAGGGTTTATTCTAAGGAAACGCTTTAAGCCCGGCTTAGGCTGACGCTCAATCCTCACTCTTTACTGATCCACCTCGAGATCGGGTGGGTTTCCATCATAAACCGCACTGCGCCGACGCTGAATATAAGCCTCCCGGGTGAATAAATATTTGTCCAGCGCAGCTTCTTCCATGACCTTGCTGGCGCGGAGAAAATTGGAGCGTGTATCCACGCCATTCAAAACCCGCAAACCGTTGCGGGTTGACACAACGTTGATACGGGTCAGCAAATCGCCCTGGTAATCAACGACCAAGCCTGCTACATCGCGTGCGCTCGAAGGCCCCAGCAAAGGGAGTACCAGGTAGGGCCCTGCACCCAGTCCCCAATGACCCAGGGTTTGACCGAAGTCTTCGGGGTATCGTTCCAGCCCCAGTTCACTGGCGACATCGAACAAACCGACCACCCCTAGCGTCGTGTTGACGACAACACGCAGCACACCCTCTGCTGCGGCCTGAACCTTGAATTGCAGCACGTTGTTCGGAACAGACAAAATATCTTTCAGGTTATCGAAGAAATTGCTGACACCGCGACGCACCGCTGAAGGGACACCGTCCTTGTAGGCGGTCGCCACCGGCTGGAGAACGGTGCGGTCAACCGTCTCATTGAAGCCGAATATGCTTCGATTCAAAGGCTCCAGGGGATCCTGGGCATGGGCCGTCGGGCCACTGGCACAACCACACAGCAGGGCCAGGATCAAGGCAAAACCGCCCCACAGACAACAGCGCCGAGGTAAGCCCAAAATATCGGTAAATTGCGCCCTTGATTTCATTTCTTGTTGTCAGTTGCTTTGCCTGGGTCAGCCGCCTTGTTGTAAAGAAATTGACCAAGCAGGCTCTCCAGAACCACGGCCGACTGGGTTGCCGAAATACTGTCGCCTGGCAGCAAGGTTTTTTCGTCGGCCCCCGCTTCAATCCCGATGTACTGCTCCCCCAGCAAGCCGCTGGTCAAAATTTTCAGCGAGCTGTCTTTGGGAAACTTGTAACGACTTTCCATCGCCAAGGTGACGCGAGCTTGGTAAGTATTGTCATCAAACGAGATCTTTTCAACCCGCCCCACCACCACCCCCGCGCTTTTAACTGCAGTTTTGGGTTTGAGCCCCCCAACATTGTCGAACTTGGCATCGACCTTATAAGTGGCCTGAAAACTCAGGCTCAACAAGTTGGCTGATTGCAGCGCCAGGAAAAGAAGGGCAGCGGCTCCAATCAGCACAAACAGACCTACCCAGACATCATTTTTTGAGTTTTGCATCTCACGTCCTTATTCAATTGGATACAGGGCTGGTTCGCTTCGCGTAACTGCGGTCTGTCCCACAAAATTCACATCCAACATCCCGGTACCTGTTGGGGACAGAGCTGGTTCGCTTCGCGTAACTGCGGTCTGTCCCACAAAATACTTAAATCGTAAACATCATGGCGGTCAAGACAAAGTCCAGAGCCAAGACGGACAAAGAAGAAACCACCACGGTCCGGGTGGCCGCACTGGCCACCCCTTCGGGCGTGGCCTGGGCCTTAAAGCCCTGAAGCAAGGCAATAAACGTCACGGCAAACCCGAAAACAATACTTTTAATGATGCCATTTCCCACATCTTTCCAGACATCGACCCCGCCCTGAATCTGGCTCCAGAAGGAGCCGGCATCGACTCCAATCATCAGCACACCCACGACCCAGCCGCCAATGATGCCCGTGGCGCTGAAAACAGCCGCCAACAAAGGCATGGCAATCACACCGCCCCAAAAACGGGGTGCCAGAACGCGTTGCACCGGATCGACGGCCATCATTTCCATGACGCTGATCTGCTCGCCCGCCTTCATCAATCCAATCTCCGCGGTCAGCGAAGTACCAGCGCGTCCCGCAAACAAAAGTGCTGTCACGACGGGGCCAAGCTCCCGGACCAGGCTCAAAGTCACCAGCAGGCCTAAGGCTTCTGAAGAACCATAGCGTTGCAGGGTGTAATAACCCTGCAAACCAAAAACGAAACCGACAAACAGGCCGGACACCGCAATGATGGCCAGTGAGTAATTGCCCAGAAAGTGAATCTGGTCACGGATCAGGCCAAACCGCCGAAAACTCAGTGTCAACGAACACAGGAGCCGTAAGAAAAGTCGGGCGGCGTAACCCAGATCTGCCAGCTTGTTGCGACAAGCAAAGCCGACATCTGCCGGTTTGTACCAACTCACAGCACAGCCTCCAGGCTTGGTGTCGTCTGGCGCGGAGCCAAGTCAAAATCTTGTTCGACCGACACGCCGGGATAATGAAATCGCACCGGCCCATCGGGCAAGGCATTGACATATTGGTAGACCAGGGGATCCACACTTTTCCAAACCTCATCCGGCGTGCCCTGAGCCGCTATTTTTCCGTTGGCCAGGATGATGATGTGGTCGGCAATGGCAAGAGTTTGCTCAAGTTCGTGCGACACGAAAATACTGGTCAGCCCCATCGAATCATTCAGATGACGAATCAAGCGGGCTGCTGTACCCAAAGAAATCGGGTCCAATCCGGAAAAAGGTTCGTCATACATCACCAATTCCGGGTCAAGTGCAATGGCTCTTGCCAAAGCAACACGTCGCGCCATGCCCCCCGAAATTTCGCTGGGCATCAGATCACAGGCTCCGCGCAACCCCACCGCATTGAGTTTCATCAGAACGATGTCTTTGATCAGAACCTCGGACAAATCGGTGTGCTCGCGCAGCGGAAAAGCCACGTTCTCGAACACGGACAGATCGGCAAACAGGGCGCCAAACTGGAACAACATGCCCATGCGCCTACGCGCTGCGTACAAACCGGCCTGATCAAGCTTTCCAATATCCTGAGAATCGAACAGCAGTGAGCCGCTTTGGGCCCGGTTCTGACCACCGATCAGGCGAAGAATCGTGGTTTTTCCGCCGCCAGAGGCGCCCATCAGGGCAGTCACCTTGCCTGTGGGTACGGACAGGCAAACATCGTCCAAGATAACCCGGTCCCCATAACCAAAGGTCAGGTGATTCAGTTCAACTAAGGATTCTTTAAAAGATGTTGGCATAGGTGACAAAAGCCGATGTTCACAGCTTGCGCATCATAAGGGATTACACCTACACCAGTAATCATCGCGGCAGATCACTGACACCCATCAGGTACTCGTCAACCGCCCGCGCTGCCTGGCGACCCTCGCGGATCGCCCACACCACCAGGCTCTGGCCACGTCGGATGTCACCCGCAGCAAACAGCTTGGGGACGTTTGTCGCGTAACCACCTTCAAAGTCAGTGCTGGCCTTGGCGTTACCCCTGCCATCCTTGCTAACACCCAACTCATCGAGCACCGAGGCCACTGGGCTAACAAAGCCCATGGCGAGCAAGACCAGATCGGCTTTGAGTACTTGTTCGCTGCCAGCGACTTCGATCATCTTGCCGTCTTTCCATTCGACTCTGACGGTTTTAACGCCCGTCACCCTGCCTTTTTCACCCAAATACTCCTTGGTCGAAATGGCAAACTCGCGCTCACAACCCTCGTCATGGCTGGAACTGGTGCGCAGCTTGATGGGCCAGTTAGGCCAGGTCATGGGCCGATTTTCTTCTGCCGGCGGCTCAGGCATGACTTCGAACTGGGTCACGCTGAGCGCGCCATGGCGGTTGCTGGTGCCGACACAGTCCGAGCCAGTGTCGCCGCCGCCAATCACAATCACATGCTTTCGATCGGCGCGCAACTGACCCTCAACCGTATCGCCCGCATTGACCTTGTTTTGCTGGGGCAGGAATTCCATCGCGAAATGAATCCCGTCAAGATCGCGCCCGGGCATGGGCAGATCCCGTGACTGCTCAGCGCCACCGGTCAGCAGCACGGCATCAAAATCTTTTTGCAGCTGGGCTGGCGAGATGCTCTCTTTCGCCCAGTTGGTGACCTTGGAGCCCTTGGGCAACTCGCCCACCATGACGCCGGTGCGAAAGTTCACGCCCTCGGCCTGCATTTGGGCGACGCGCCGGTCAATATGCGACTTCTCCATCTTGAAGTCAGGAATGCCGTAACGCAACAGTCCACCGACACGGTCATTTTTCTCGAACAGCGTCACATCATGACCAGCCCGGGCCAGTTGCTGGGCTGCTGCCATGCCGGCCGGACCAGCACCAACGATCGCGACTTTTTTCCGGGTTTTTATTTTCGCAATCTGGGGTTGAACCCACTGCTCAGACCAGCCGCGATCAATGATGGCGTGCTCGATCGACTTGATCCCCACCGCATCGTCATTGACATTGAGCGTGCAAGCTGCTTCACACGGTGCCGGGCAAATCCGTCCCGTGAACTCGGGAAAGTTATTGGTGGAATGCAGCACGTCGAGTGCATTCTTCCAATCACCCCGGTACACCAGATCGTTGAAGTCGGGAATGATGTTGTTGACTGGGCAACCACTGTTGCAAAACGGCGTGCCGCAGTCCATGCAACGCGCACCCTGTATTTTTGCCTGGCTGTCATCCAGCCCGATCACGAATTCCGAGTAATGTTTAAGGCGTTGAGCGACCGGCTTATAGCCTTCTTCAATACGCCCATACTCCATAAAGCCTGTGACTTTTCCCATGACTATGCCCCTCTTGAGAATTTACGGGACAGCGGCTTGCCACATTCAGTGGGATTGCCCT
>CAXNKH010000048.1:0-8661 GCA_964202765.1 Burkholderiales bacterium
CACGTTGGCAGGATCAGTTCGGTGGGGCGTACAGCGCAGCGGCATCAAGAAAATTGGGGTCTGACCCCAATTCAAAAATTGGGGTCAGACCCCAATTCAGGACATGGCCCATCTGAACAGGAGTTCGTGGCATTATTTGGGGAGACATCAATAAGGAGCGGCCCCCAACTAACTGGGGCAGGCCGTTTTTTTGAGCGCAGTTAAAACCTGTTTTTGTTCTTCGCTGCGCGATTCCTGTTTCAGCACAGGGACTTGGCCGCTGTCGGTCGGCTCCAGCAATACCTGGCCATCGATTGAGACCACGAAGCGGGCTGCGAGCACCTCAAAATGTCCTTGACTGTCACGCGACAACAACCGGCCACACAGGGCTTTGCTGCCAGGGTCTTGTCGCATTAAATTGAAGTGATACGCGTTGGGGTCCTTCAGCTCGGACCTGACCAGTTCACGCGCCCGTGCATTGGGGGTGGTGGACTTCCACCAGACCCAACTGCCTGCAGCAGTCAATGCCAGCAGGATCACCATGAAAGTCAGAATGAAAGCTGTATTTTTCTTCATAAAATCGATCTGCCCGCGGTGCGGCGGGTAAGGCTGACAATGGCCGGATTACGCCATAAATCAAGACTTCGTGCAGAAGCCGGGCCAGTACCAGCCGCTTAGGATTGACAATAGCCACTTATGCCGTTCCCGCCCCCACCGCAAGCTACCGACAGCGTCACGCCAGAGAGCGACCATTCCGAATCACTGTCGGCCCTGGCGCCTCTGAGTCGGCCGGTGTTTCGGATGCTGTGGGGCACCTGGGTGATCGCCAACACCTGCATGTGGATGAACGATGTGGCCGCCGCCTGGCTGATGAGTTCGCTGACCACCACGCCGATCTGGGTAGCACTGGTGCAGACCGCAGCCACCCTGCCGGTGTTTTTGCTGGGCCTGCCCAGTGGGGCCCTGGCCGACATTCTTGACCGCCGGCGCTACTTCATCGTGACTCAGTTCTGGGTCGCTGGCGTGGCACTGGTCCTGTGTCTGACCATCCTGCTAGATCGTGTCACGCCAGCCATGCTGCTGCTGCTGACTTTCGCCAATGGCATCGGCCTGGCGATGCGCTGGCCGGTGTACTCCGCCATCGTTCCCGAACTGGTGTCACGCGCCCAAATGCCGGCGGCCTTGGCCCTCAATGGCGTCGCCATGAACGCCTCTCGCATCATTGGCCCGTTGCTGGCGGGCGCGGTGATTGCCAGCCTTGGCAGCGCCTATGTCTTTGTCCTCAATGCGGTCTTGTCTGTGGTATCGGGCTTCATCATCATGCGCTGGCAACGGGTCCACAAGCCCAATCCCTTGGGGCGCGAGCGACTCATCAGCGCCATTCGGGTTGGCATGCAGTTTGTGACCCAGTCGGCGCGCTTGCGTGCCGTGTTGGTTCGGATTGCCCTGTTTTTTTTCCATTCCACCGCACTCATGGCCTTGTTGCCGCTGGTGGCACGCAAGCTCCACGGCGGTGATGCCGGAACGTTCACCCTGCTGCTGGCTTCAATGGGTACCGGTGCCATTTTTGCGGTGATGCTGTTGCCCAGGCTGCGCCAAGCCCTGCCACTGGAATTGCTGGTTCTCAGCGGAACGGCGCTGCAAGCTGCTGCGACCATGGTGATGGCTTTTGCCCCAAATACTGCGGTCGCAGTGCCCGCCATGTTCCTCGGCGGCATGGCCTGGATAGCAACGGCCAACTCCCTGAGCGTCTCAGCCCAATTGGCCCTGCCTGATTGGGTGCGGGCCCGCGGCATGTCGATTTACCAAATGGCCATCATGGGTGCCAGCGCCCTAGGTGCGGCCCTGTGGGGTCAAGTTGCCACCATCAGCAGCATTCAAATCAGCTTGCTCTGCGCCGCTGCTTCCGGTGTGCTGACCATGTGGCTGGCGCAGCGCTTCGTGGTGGACCGCGGTATCGAGGAAGATTTAACGCCGTCGAACGAGCTCAAAGCCCCCGTTGCCAAAGCGCCCCCGGCCACCGGACAGGTGCTGGTCACCATCGCCTACCAGATCGATCCACGGCGCGAGTCCGATTTTTGTGCGCTGATGCAAGAAAGCCGTCGCAGTCGGCTGCGCCAGGGTGCGCTGAAATGGGAACTGGTGCGCGACATTGGAGATCCTGGTCATTTCGTCGAACACATCGTTGACGAATCCTGGACCGATCATTTGCGCCGCTTCGACCGGGTAACGGCCGACGATGTGTCTTTGCGCGAACGTAAACTTGCTTTCCACTCGGGGGAAGATCCGCCCGTGGTCACCCGTTATGTGATTGAAAGCACAAGATAACAAGCTTGGGGACAGCCCTTTAGCTCTGTCCTCAATTGATTAGGAATGATGATGATGCGTTTATGGGGTAGAACCAGTTCAATCAATGTCCAAAAAGTAACCTGGTGTTTGAGCGAACTCGGCAAGGTACAGGGGCGCGACTACGAGCGGATTGACGCCGGCCTGGCTTTTGGCGTCAACAACACGCCCGAGTTCAAGCTGCTCAACCCCAATGGACTGATCCCCACACTGCAAGATGGCGCCCTGGTATTGTGGGAGTCGCACACCATCGTGCGTTATCTCGCCGGGCTTTATGGCATGGGTCAGCTGATGCCCGTCGATCTCCAGGTTCGCGCCGACAGCGACCGCTGGATGGACTGGACCCAAACTACTCTTTGGAGCAGTCTGCGCCTGAGCTTTGTGGGCCTGACCCGCACCCCCGAGGCACAGCGGGACTTGCCGGCAGTCAGCAAAGCCTACCAGGACACATCGCGGGCTTTGCTGATCCTCGAAAATGTCTTGTCGCGCCAGGCCTTCTGTGCCGGAGAGCACTTTTCAATGGGGGACATCACCCTGGGCGTTACGGTTCACCGCTGGCTGTGGTTGCCCGAACGCTACCCACAGCAGCTTAGGTCCCGGCCCGAACTCCCCGCCGTGGAGCGCTGGTACCGCGAACTCAGCCAGCGCCCGGCCTTTGTCGCCAACGTTGAATGAATCAGCTTGGCATCACCCCCGACCTGTCGCGCTGCCCGCTGTGCGGCCAGAACAACCGGTGCGCGATGGAGCAAGCCCGGCTCAGTGGTGAGCCGCAGCCAGCTTGCTGGTGCAGTACGTTGGTGTTTGATCCGGCACTGCATGAACGCATCCCCGTGACCGAACGCGGGAAAATCTGCCTCTGCCTTGCTTGCGCTGAACAATCCAACCCCTAAAGTTCACTCATGTGTCAGTTACTTGGAATGAGCTGCAAGCGCCCAACCGACGTGATGTTCAGCTTCACGGGGTTTGCCGAGCGCGGCGGCAACACCGACTCGCATGCCGATGGCTGGGGCATTGCCTTTTTTGAAGACAAGGGACTACGCCATTTTGTTGATCATCAGGCGGCCTGCGATTCGCCGGTGGCCGAACTGATTCGCCACTACCCGATCAAAAGCCGCAACGTCATCGCCCATATCCGCAAAGCCACACAGGGCGCCGTGACGCTCGAAAACTGCCACCCTTTCGTGCGCGAGCTGTGGGGCCGCTACTGGGTGTTTGCTCATAACGGCGATCTGAAAGATTTTGCTCCGCGCCTGCACGGCAACTTTCACCCGGTGGGCAACACCGACAGCGAACTGGCATTTTGCTGGCTGCTGCAAGAACTGGCCAAGTCACACGCCGGCGTTCCCTCGGTGGCCGAACTTACGCTCACGCTGGGTGAGCTAACACCCCAGATTGCCAAACACGGGGTTTTTAATTTCATGCTCAGCAATGGCGAAGCGCTGTGGGCCCATGCCTCCACCAGCCTGTACTACGTTCAGCGCCAATACCCTTTTGCCAGCGCCACGCTCAGCGATGAAGACCTGAGCGTGAATTTTTCTGAGCAGGCCCAAGTCGACGATCGGGTGTCGGTGGTGGTCACCGCCCCCTTGACCACCGATGAACATTGGACCGCTTTGGTGGCAGGTGAGCTCAAGGTGTTTGTCGATGGCGCGCCGCTTCCAGCGCATCCACAAACACAGCCGCCACATCGAAACCAGTCTGGTCGGTGATTTCTTGAAAACAGGTCGGACTGGTGACATTGATCTCGGTCAGGCAGTCGCCAATGATGTCAAGCCCCACCAACAGCAAACCGCGCGCAGCGAGCACCGGGCCCAGCGCCTGGGCGATCTCGCGATCGCGTGGACTTAAGGGCTGAGCCACCCCCTTGCCGCCGGCCGCCAGATTGCCGCGCACTTCGCTGCCCTGAGGGATGCGCGCCAGACAATACGGCACCGGTTTGCCATCGATCACCAGCACGCGCTTGTCACCGTTAACGATCTCGGGCAGAAACTTCTGCACCATCAGACTTTGCGCGCCGTGGCGGTTCAAGGTCTCGGTGATGGAGCCCAGGTTCAGACCATCGGCCCCAACGCGGAAGATACCCATCCCCCCCATGCCGTCGAGTGGTTTCAAAATGATGTCGCCCTGTGCGGCATGAAAGCGCTTGATGTCAGCCTCATCCCGTGTCACCAAGGTCGGTGCTATGAACTGGGGAAACTCCATGATGGCCATTTTCTCCGGATGGTCCCTCAGCGCACGAGGTTTATTGAACACGTGAGCGCCTTCACGCTCGGCCTGCTCCAACAAATGGGTCGCATAAAAATACTCACTGTCAAACGGCGGGTCTTTTCGCATCAGAACGGCGTCGAAGTCTTTCAAAACCACGCGCAGTGTCTGCGTTATTTCAAACCAAGCAGTCGGGTCCCCGGTCAAGCGGATGTGAGACACATGGGCCGATACGTTCTCACCGCGCTGCCACAACACGTCTTGCGGCTCGCAGGCCGCCACTTGGTGACCGCGCCGCTGGGCCTCTCTCATCATCGAAAAAGTCGTGTCCTTCTGAATCTTGAAGGACGCCAGCGGGTCAGAGATAAAAAGTAAATTCATTACTTAATCAGTTGGGGACAGAGCTAAAGGTCTGTCCCGCAAAGTCATTGGTTTAGATTTCAATTTTGGAGCCCAGTTCGACCACGGCGTTGTTGGGCAGCTTCAAGAAATCAGCCGCGCCACTGGAATTGTGGTGCATCTGGGCAAACAGTTTCTCACGCCATTGCGACATCCCTTCGCCGATGGTGGGGATCACCAAATCCCGCGACAGGAAATAGCTGGTGGTCATGGGATCGAGCTCAAAGCCAAGACCTTGCAGCTCAGCCAGGGCCTTGGGCAGGTCCGGATCGTTCTTGAATCCGTAATTGACCACCACCTGCCAGCAATCATGGCCCAAAGACTGGGTTGTCACTCGCTGATCGAGCTTGACCCAGGGCACCTCGTGATTGCGCACGATCACAAACAGATTGTGCTGGTGTAACACCTTGTTGTGCTTGAGGTTGTGCAGCAAGGCGTTAGGTACGGTTCCCGGCTCCGCGGTCAGGAACACGGCAGCCCCTTCGACCCGAACCGGCGGATGGACAAAAACGGCTTCCAAAAAACTGTGCAGATCAAGTGCATCGGTCCGCAGTTTGTCGTTCAGCAGTGTTCTGCCATTTTTCCAGGTGAGCATGAGCGTGCAGATGATGGCGCCGATCAGCAAGGGGAACCAGCCGCCATCGAACAACTTGAGCAGGTTGGACGCAAAGAAGACAACATCAACCAGGAAGAACCAACCGGTAGCGGCCAAGCACAGCAGCAGCGGATAGTTCCAGGCATAACGAACCACAAAGAAGGTCAGAATGGTCGTGATCAGCATGTCGGCGCACACGGCAATGCCATAGGCTGCGGCCAAGTTGCTGGAGGACTTGAACAGGACCACCGCCAGCACAATCGCGGCAAACAGGCCCCAGTTGACAAAGGGAATATAGATCTGCCCGGTTTCACGCACGCTGGTGTGCTGAATTTGCAGCCGTGGCAGGTACCCGAGTTGAATCACCTGCTTGGTGACACTGAACGCGCCGGTGATCAAAGCCTGAGATGCAATCACGGTCGCTGCAGTCGCCAGCAGAACCAGGGGTATCAGAGCCCAGTCTGGCGCCATCATAAAAAAAGGATTTTTTACCGCCTCGGGCTGCGCCAGCAGCAGCGCGCCCTGGCCAAAATAATTCAAGATTAAGGCCGGCATCACCACGGAAAACCAGGCTACGCGAATCGGAGTTTTCCCGAAATGCCCCAAGTCGGCATACAGTGCTTCGGCGCCGGTGACGCACAGCACCACCGCACCCAAAATGATGAAGGTGGTGCCGGGCTGGATCCACATGAAATTCACGGCGTAGTACGGGTTGATGGCCTTGAGGATTTCCGGATGGGCCATGATCTGAACGAGACCCAGAGCGGAAATCACCAAAAACCAAAGCAGGGTAATGGGGCCAAAAAATTTACCGATGCCGGAAGTGCCACGCTTTTGAACAGCAAACAGCCCGAACAACACCAGCAGGGTGAGGGGGATGACGTACTGTTTGAAGGTCGGCTCAATCACTTCAAGTCCTTCAACGGCGGACAAAACAGAAATCGCCGGGGTAATGACACCATCACCGTAGAAAAGAGAGGTCCCAAAAATACCGATCAACATCAGCACCGATCGCAGCCGCGGCTTGTCTTTAACCGCCTGGGATGCCAGCGCCAGCATGGCCACCAGCCCACCTTCTCCCGCGTTGTCGGCCCGCAGCACCAGCACCACGTACTTGATGGAAACGATCACCGTCAAGGTCCAGAAAAAGATTGACAAAATGCCATAGACGTTGGCGATCGAAAACGGAACATGGCCGGAACCAAACACCTCTTTGATGGCGTACAAAACGCTGGTGCCAATATCGCCATAAACAACGCCAATGGCGCTCAGCGTGAGCGCAGCAAGTGAAGATTTGGAAGCTGACACGGTTGAACCTATTCGTAAATCTCGCGATGGGGATCGGTGGCTTCCAGCTCGTAACTGGCAGCCAACATGGCGAGCCGGCCGATCACTCCATACATGTAAAACCGATTGGGTGCGCTGGCACCGGGTTTGAGTCCGGGTTGGGGCAATCGGCTGCTGTCATCGAACGCCAAGGGCACAAAGCTTGAGCCCGGCGCGTTTAGATTTTCGTCTATACCCCGCTCGGCGTGGACGCGGTAGAACCCACCCACGACATAACGGTCCATCATGTAGACCACGGGCTCGGCCACAGCGTCATTCATCCGCTCGTTGGTCAGAACACCTTCCTGGATGATGACGTCATTGACGGTCTGGCCATCCTTGATGACGCTCATCTTGTTGCGTGTTTTGCGGTTCAGAGCCTCCAGGTCTTTGACTTCACGCACCGTCATGATGCCCATACCATAGGTTCCGTTGTCGGCCTTGACCACCACAAACGGTTTGTCCTTGATCCCGTATTCCTTGTATTTCCGCTTGATCTTGGTGAGCAGGATATCGACATTGCTTCTCAGGCACTCCATTCCAGCACCTTCTGCGAAATCAATTTCACCGCAACGCCCGAATATCGGGTTGATCAACCATGGGTCAACCCCCAACAACTTGCCAAAGCGTTTGGAAACTTCTTCGTAACTCTGAAAATGGTTGCTCTTGCGCCGGGTAAACCAGCCCGCATGCAGCGGCGGCAACAGGTACTGCTCGTTCAGGTCTTCCAAAATTCCTGGAACCCCGGAACTCAAATCGTTGTTCAGCAAAATAGTGCAGGGGTCGAAATCCTTCAGTCCGAGTCGCCGATCAGATCGGATCACCGGCTCCAGCGTCACCGACTCACCCGTGGGCAATTCGATGGTGGTGGTTCTCTTGATTTCAGGGTTGATTGAGCCGATCCGCACATTGAGACCGGCCATGTGAAAAATACGCCGCAGCTGCGCCACATTGCTGAGGTAAAAAGTGTTGCGCGTGTGGTTCTCGGGGATCAGCAACAGGTTGCGCGCCTCGGGGCAAATTTTCTCGATCCCAGCCATCGCTGCCTGTACCGCCAACGGCAACATCTCGGGCGTCAGGTTATTCCAACCCCCGGGATACAGGTTGGTATCGACCGGTGCCAGCTTGAAGCCCGCATTGCGAATGTCCACCGAGCTGTAAAAGGGCGGCGTGTGCTCCATCCATTCGAGACGGAACCAGCGCTCAATGGCCGGCATGCAATCCAGAATACGCTGTTCAAGCTCGTTGATGGGGCCGTTCAGGGCCGTGACCAAGTGGGGAACCATGGAGACCTTTGATTCTTGTGAAAGGCTCAGGAGCGAACTTCGCCTTGGCCTAACACGATGTATTTCAACGAGGTCAGCCCTGCTATGCCGACCGGACCGCGGGCATGGAATTTGTCGGTGCTGATACCGATCTCGGCACCCAAACCGAACTCAAAACCATCGGCAAACCGGGTACTGGCATTGACCATCACACTGGCTGAGTCCACCTCGCGCAGAAACCGCTGCGCATGCAGGTGGTCGCGCGTGATGATGGCATCGGTGTGGTGGCTGCTGTACTGGTTGATATGGGCGATGGCTTCATCGACATCTTGCACCAGCTTGATGCTGATGATAGGTGCCAGGTACTCCTCATACCAATCCTGCTCGGTGGCTGGCACCAGTGGGTAGCTGGCGCCCTGGCCAGCTTGCTCTGATGCTTGCTGGAGAATGCGCAACGCCCCGCTGTCGCAACGCATTTCAACCCCTTTGGCCGCATAAATCGCGCCGATTTTGGGCAGAAACTCGGCGGCCACTCGGCGCGCCACC
>CAXNKH010000049.1:0-8657 GCA_964202765.1 Burkholderiales bacterium
CCACATAAATGGCCAGAACAAAAATGATTAGATTGGTCAGGGTAGGTGAAACGATATCCATAATTTTCTCAAATTCTTAGTCAGTTGGTGACAGAGCTTGTTGCTTTGCAAATCTTGGTCTGTCCCGCAAATTCATTGTTTTCGCTTGACCACGCCTTGGTGCGTCATCAGACACGCCGCCACAATGTCATCTTCCATGTCAACGCTCAAGCCACCCTCCTTGGTGAGGATCAGCTTGAGGAAGTCCAGCACATTGCGGGCATAAAGCGAAGAAGCATCCGCCGCCACCAGCGATGGCAAATTGGTCTCTCCCACCAGCGTCACACCGTGCTTGATCACAGTCTTGTCAGCCTCCGACAGGGAGCAGTTGCCCCCACCATCTAGGCCCTTGCCGGCGGCGATATCAACAATCACCGAGCCCGGTTTCATGGATTTCACCATCTCTTCGGTGATCAGCGTCGGCGCCGGGCGCCCCGGGATCAACGCTGTTGAAATCACAATGTCAGCCAGAGCGACCCGCTTGGCTACTTCCAGTTTTTGTCGCGCCAGCCAACTCGCTGGCATCGGTTTGGCGTAACCGCCGACACCCACTGCCGCTTCTTTTTCCTCATCGGTTTCGTAAGGCACGTCGATAAACTTGGCGCCCAGCGATTCGACCTGCTCCTTGACACTGGGCCGAACATCGGAGGCCTCGATCACCGCCCCGAGGCGTTTGGCCGTGGCAATGGCCTGCAAACCCGCAACACCCACGCCCAAAATCACGACCCGCGCAGCCTTGACCGTACCGGCGGCGGTCATCAGCATCGGGAAAAATCGTTGGTACTTGTCGGCCGACATCATCACGGCTTTGTAACCCGCAATATTGGCCTGACTCGAGAGCACATCCATGCTCTGCGCTCGGGTGGTGCGTGGTGCCGCCTCCAAGGCAAAGCCTGTCAGTTGGGCGCTGGCCAATCGCTGTAAGCCGGGGCCATCAAAGGGGTTGAGCATGCCAACTACGGTGGTACCCGACTGCATCAGCACTGTTTCAGCCTCTTGTGGGCCCCTCACCTTGAGCACCAGGCCACAAGCGAGAGCGCCAGCGGCATCGGTGATTTCGGCGCCGACTGCCAGGTAAGCCGCATCAGTCACGCTGGCCGCCACACCCGCACCCGACTGGATGCGCAATGTGTGGCCCTGGGCTATGAGTTTTTTGGCCGTTTCTGGGGTCGCGGCAACACGAGTTTCACCCGCCAGAGTTTCAGCAGGTACACCTATCAACATGAAAAGACTCCTGAGATTGCTTAGCTAAATCTAGGGCGATAGCTTAACTGAGTTTGACTTTCGTCCCTCATAATCAGCCATGGATACCCGATGGAAACCCAGCGTCACCGTTGCCGCAATCATTGAAAAGAACGGGAAGTTCTTGCTGGTCGAGGAGCACACACCCACTGGACTGGGGCTGAACAATCCGGCCGGTCATCTTGAACCCGGCGAGTCACCAGCCCAGGGCTGCGAGCGCGAAGCCCTGGAAGAAACCAGCCATATTTTCAAGCCCAACGCCCTGGTCGGCGTCTACCTGTCGCGCTTTGAGAGACCCGGCAGCGGCGAGGCAATCACTTACCTGCGTTTTGCTTTTTGTGGCCAGCTCGGCGCATTCGACCCGAATCGAGTTCTGGACACAGGCATCGTGCGCACCCTGTGGCTCAGCCCCGACGAAATTCGTGCCTCGGTCGCGCGTCACCGCAGCCCCCTGGTGCTGCGTTGCATGGAAGACTACCTGAGCGGCAAGCGTTATCCGCTGGAACTGGTCACCACCGATACCCGCATCACCCTGTCTTGAAGTGTTGGGTACAGAGCTAAAGGTCTATCCCCAACACTTCAGGACAGGTTCAAACGATACAGTTCTGCAAAGCTTGACCAGCCTGCCAGCGCGCCAGGTTCGACAGGAAGAGTTCAGCAACCCGGCGCGGATTGCCGTCGGAATGACCGGCTGAGTGCGGTGTCACGATGACGTTGTCCAAGCTCCATAGAGCTGAGTCGCGGCTCAGTGGCTCGTGCTCGAACACATCGAGAAAAGCCCCGCCGAGACGACCTTGGACCAAGGCCTCAATCAGGTCTTGTTCGACCACCACCTCGCCCCGCGCCACATTGATTAGGCTGGCCCCCGGCTTGAGCGCCGCCAGCACTTGCGCGTTCACCAGGCCCCGGGTCTGATCGGTCAGCGGACAAGCCAGCAGCAGCCAGTCGGCGCGCGGCAGCACGCTGTGCCATTGAGCGAAGCACACGGTCTCGATGCCAGGCCCGGCCACTTGCGTCAACTCGCGCCGAACGACGATCAGTTTCAGGCTCAGAAGTTTTAAAAATTCTCCAATCCGCTGCCCGATCGGGCCCCAGCCGACGATCACGGCCGTCTGGCCGGCTAAATCGCGCGGCAGCTGGTTCACCAAAGGCGCCCAGCGCTGCTCCCGCTGCGCAGCCATCAGCTGGGGAAAACGGCGCGCCAGTGCCAGCAGACCCGCCAGCGCGGTTTGTGCCACCACTTCGGCGTTGGCGCCAGACGAGGTGCTGACCTGCACGCCGCGTGCGCGCAACTCAAGGTAGATAGGCCTATCGACTCCTGCGGAGTGAATGTGCAGCCATTGCAAATCAGATGAGCGGCGCAAGGCATCGTAAAAAGCCTGCGTTTCTTCTGTCGGCTCATATTTGGTCGACAGGCCGGTGACCTCGCGCGAAATGAAAGCCAGATCGACGCCAGTCTGCGTTGGATCGCGTTCCAACAAATCAGCGACCGTGAGCAATGCAAATTTGCGTTCGCCCATCACAGCAGCTATTCGTTCCGCCAGCGCTTGACGTGACTGGGACGAAAGCAAAATACGGACGGGCTGGGTCATGCGATGCGCTCGGCTTACGCCTTGAGGCTAGGAAAAATTATAGAGCCGCGCCGGGTTGTCCACCAGCACCAGCTGACGCTGCGCCGCTTGCGGCAACCAACGCGCCAACAGATTGAGCAACTCCCCATCGTCGGGCATCCGCGTTGGGTCAAAGTAGTTGATGTGCGGCCAATCCGATCCCCACACCACCTGCTGCGGATTGGCTGCCAGCAGCGCAGCAGCAAAGGGGTCAACATCGTCGTAGGGTGAGCCAAGGACCGTGTTGCGGTCCGCGCCTGAAATCTTGGTCCAGGCCTGGCCCTGTGCCAACATGGCGCAGAGCCGACGAAAACCCGGGTCTTGCACGCTGCGCGAAGTGGCCATGCGCCCCATATGGTCGATCATCAGCGGCAGGCCAAGCCGGCACAAGCGCGGACCGAGATCGACCAGGTCGGGCGCGTGAACCCAGATCTGGGCGTGCCAACCGCGCGCCGCGATCCGGGGTGCCAGCGCTTCGAGCACCGCCAGGCCGACCCCATTTCGGTAGACCGAACGGCCCTCGAGCTGGTACAAGTTAGCCCGCACTGCACGCACGCCGGCCCCATGCCAGGCGTCAAGTTCAGCCTCGCTGACGTCGGCCTGGGCCACCACCACGCCACGCAGACGATCGCGGTAGGTCTTCAAAGCTTCAAGCACCGCGCCATTGTCTGTGCCGCTGGCGCTACCAGTCACCAGCACACCCCGGCTCAAGCCCAAAGAGTCGAGATGAGCGACAAAGGCATGGCCGTCAAACTCGGCCGGGGTGTAGCTGCGGTCATCGGCCAGTGGGTGGCGAACAAAAGGACCAAAAACATGGGCGTGGCTGTCGCAAGCCCCTCCGGGCAGAGAGAACAAAACAGGCGCGCGCTGGGCCAACGGCAATAAACAAGGACGAGTCATGGCGTGTTGATTGCGGCCAGGGTCGAAGAAAGATCGACCCGTCCGCCAAGTTTCAGTTTTTGTAACTCGGGTCGCTGCGATCGAGTTTGCGCAGCAAGGCGGGCCATTCCATCAGGCCATAAGGCCGCCGGGTGCTGGGCTGGTAGTTGTTCCAGGTTTCTTCCAAAATCGGTGCGCTCACCTGGGACAGGGGCGTGTTGCAGGCCATCGCTGCCAACTGCGCATGGCAGGCCAATTCGACGCGGTGCATCCAGTTAAAGGCTTCACCAATGGTGCGGCCCACGGTCAAGGCGCCATGGTTGCGCAATATCATGGCCTCGCCGGTTCCCAGGTCGCGCACCAGCGACTCTTGCTCGTCGGTGTTGAGCACCACGCCACAGTAGTCGTGGTAAGCAATTTTCAAAAAACGCATGCCGGTCTGGGTGATGGGGAGCAAGCCACATTCCAACGCCGAAACCGCCATCGAGGCCCAGCTATGGGTATGAATCACACAGGCCACTTCGGGCCGCGCTTCATGCACTGCACTGTGAATGACATAGCCGGCCTTGTTGATGCCGTAATTGAGCTCACCAAAATCGGGTTGACTCAGGATGTTGCCATCATGGTCGATCTTGATCAAACTTGAGGCGGTGATCTCTTCGTACATCATGCCGTAGGCATTGATCAGGAAAGCCCCCTCTTCATCGGGCACCCGTGCCGAAATGTGATTGGCCATCATGTCAGACATGCCGTAAATCGCCACCAGCCGGTAGCAGGCGGCCAGGTCAACCCGGGCCTGCCATTCCGCTGCCGAGCATTTGTCCATCATGGACGCAAGTTGCAAGTGACCGTTTTTAACCATCATGGTTCCTAATCAGTTGGAGACAGAGCTAAAGGTCTGTCCCGCAATGTTTTATTCACCACCGAGTTTGAGCTTGCTGGGCAAGCGTTTCTCCAGCGCCCATTTCAACAGGGCCGCGCTGCGGAAAATACCGTGGGCAAACTTGCCGTAGGGCAGGGTCAAAAATAAGGCCATCACCACACCCAGATGCAGGGCCAGCATAGCAGGCATGGCGGCCGTACCGCCTGCCAGCCACAGGGCCAAGCCGCTCAAGCTAACGAGGAACAACAGGGCGATGAAGCCATGGTCCATTGGCTTTTGCTCGGCGTCGCCGTGCATGGGATGACGCTTCAAATTAAGCCACAACAAGCCCACGGTGCCGACCACCAAACTGAGGCCGCCCACCACCCCCAGCAGCTTGGGCAAGCTAGGCAAGGGATAGGGCGCGACCCAGCCAAAGGCGTAGTGATAGACCGTGGCCACGCTGGTCGCAGCAAAGCACAGCATAAAGCCGTAGAAAGTGGCGTGGTGAAAGCGCCGACGCCACAGCGTCCAGGCGTCGTCCTCGTTATTGCAACCCTCGCCGTGGCCACCGTCCAGGTATTTGAGGGTCAAGGCGCTGACTGTGGCTTCTGACACGGCTGCGCTGTGGATGACATCGCCGGGCGACACCTCGCGCCAGAAACGCCGAACGCCCAGGGTCAAGGCCAGCGTGGCAAATGCAAACACTGGCAAGAACAATGACACCAACAAATTGTGCGGGAAAATGGTGTAGAAATTCACTGTCGGCGGCATGCGGAACAGCGAGTCTTTGAGGAACAGGGTCAGCAGTAAAAACAGCACCAGCGTGAGCGCCACCACCAGCGATAATTTCAAACCATGGCGTTGGTACATGGTGCCCATCACGCTTGGCCAGGCGTAATCGGCATAGGTTTGCAGCCGCACCTTGGCCATTGACTGCGGCACGTTGACCGCAAACTCATGCGGTGGTGCGTACTGGCAGGCATGCAGGCAAGCGCCGCAGTTGTGGCACAGATTGGCCAGGTAATGGATGTCGGCTTTGCCGAACTCCAGGCGCCGCGTCATGGCTGGGAACACGGCACAAAAACTTTCGCAGTAACGGCAGGCATTGCAGATTTCAAGCTGGCGGGCCACTTCGGCCTCGGCTTGGTTGAGGAGGATTTCCCCGGCGGCCAGCGCACGTGCGTCGCGGGCGAGGGATTCAAGCGCTTGCATTTTCTTTTCTCTCTGTTGTGGCCGCGCGTGCGGCCTGGGTCCCGGCAATGCGCCCAAAAGCTGTGCCAATCGTCATGCCAACCCCTGCGGTATAGCCTTTGCCCAGCACATTGCCGGCCATGATTTCACCCGCCGCGAACAGATTGGGGCTGGGCTGACCATCGAAATGGACTGCCGCTTCGTCGTTAATCTTCATTCCCAGGTAAGTGAAAGTAATGCCCGGCCTGAGGGCAAATCCATAGAACGGAGCAGTATCAATCGGACGCGCCCAATGCGTCTTGACCGGGTTCAAGCCCTCGGTATGGCAGTCGTCAAGCACCTGGTGATCGAAAGTACCGACGCGACAGGCGGCGTTGAAGTCTTGCACGGTTTTCACGAAGATCGCCGCGTCAAGTCCGAGTTGGCGCGCCAACTGCTCCAGCGTATCGGCTTTCTGACCCGGGAACACCGGTGGCATAAAGCGCCCTACCGCTTTGGCATCAATTACCGAATAGGCAATCTGCCCGGGCTGGTGCGCCACCAAGCGGCCCCAGATCGCGTAGCGTTTGGGCCAAAAATCTTCGCCTTCGTCATAAAAGCGCTGGGCATTCTTGTTCACCACAACGCCCAGAGAAACACAATCGACCCGGGTCACAATGCCGCCGTCGTACAAGGGCGAGCGCGCATCGATCGCCACCGAGTGCGACTGCGTCGGGTCGCCAATGGTGTCGGCCCCCTGGTCCATCAAATCGCGCAACAGCACACCCTGGTTGAAGCGGGTGCCGCGGATCAGGAAATTATCGGCCGGCCACTCACCATCAGCGTTCTGCCCCCAGACTTCGCGCAGCCATTCACGGTTGGACTCAAAGCCGCCGTTAGCCACGACGCAGGCCTTGGCCTCAATCCGCTCGACGCCCGCTGCGCTGTGCAGATGGACCGCGACAAAACGTCCCCGGTCGAGTTCCAGGTGTTGGGCGGTGGCCTCATAGCGAATTTGTACGCCAAGTTTTTCAGCGCTGCGAAAGTAAGCATTGACCAAGGCCTTCCCACCGCCCATGAAAAAAGCGTTGGTGCGCGATAGGTGCAAGGTGCCCGACAGCGAAGGCTGAAAGCGCACGCCATGCTTGCGCATCCAGTCGCGGCAGTCTGACGATTCGCGAATCGCCATGCGTGCCAATTTCTCGTTGGTCTGGCCACCGGTGACCTTGAGTAAGTCCTGCCAATATTCCTCTTCCGGATAGGCTTCTGTCAGCACGTCTTGCGGTGCATCGTGCATACAGCGCAGGTTGCGGGTATGAGCCGAATTGCCACCGCGCCACTCTTTTGGAGCCGATTCCAACAAAAGGACCGAAGCGCCGCCCTCGCGCGCCATCAGCGCCGCGCACAAGGCTGCATTGCCGCCACCAATCACAATCACATCAAACATCTCTCTCCAATCGCATCTCAGCCGTCTTGAACTTAGGCAAAGGCCTTACTGTAATGGCTATGCCAGGCCGACTTGGGATCATCATAAAAAAAGCTCAGGTCGCTGCTAGCGCAGCCAGCCGGCCGGCGCGCCGGCCCGAGACAAAAGCCCAGGCCAGGTGGTGGCCATGGCCTTTGAGCAAGAGACCGCCTTGGCCGGTGGAGCCAGCCGCATACAGACCCAGCAACGGCTGCTGCTCGGGACCCAGCACCCGATGGTCACTGTCCACCGCCAGACCGCCTTCGCTGTGCACGAAAACCGAACGCACCGGACCCAGTGCGACATACGGTCCAGCACCCAGCGGCCTGACACCGCCCGCGGCCCCGCTGCTTGTTAGTTTTGCCGGGTCCATTGCCAGCTTGTGCGCCAAAGCAGCCAGTGTGTTGGCTTCGGTATACACATCGGGTCGGTTCTGGCGGTAATCTGCGATATAGGCGTAGGCAATGCCGGGCGCCGTGGATACAAAATCGGGCCAGGCTGAGAAGCGTTGCGCCAGTGGCTGGTCCAGCACGATGTAGCCCTGCTTGTTGCTCTGGTCGGGCAGGTGCCAGGCCGGCCGCTCCAACTCATTTGCAAAACGCTCTCCGCGTTGATTCACCAGCAAAGCCCCGGCCTCGAACAGCGCGATTGAAGGCGCCAGGGCCGTGGTGAGAAATTTCATCACGAACGGACGCAACAGGGCTGCGGGTAGGTGATCAAGCGACCAGGCCATGAACACCGCCAGCCAGCGCCACGGGGGCAGCCGCCGCATCAGGGTCTCCTGGGCCGGCGCGATGAAACGCAGCTCCGGCCCCAATGCCAGATCACCATTAACGATGCATGCCCCCAGAACTTCGGCCAGGCGTTGACCATCGCCAGTGGCCGTGGGGTTCACCCCATCGACCTTGGCCTCCTGCGGCCCCATGAAGCGGGCCTTGAATTCTGGGTTGTTGGTGAAGTCACCCGCTGCCAGCACCACGCCACCGCGGGCGCTGAAACGCTGCAAGCCCTTGGCACCTTGCACCTCGACCCCGGTGACCCGACCGCCTTGCTGCAGCAGGGAACTGACCTGCAGACCAGTGCGAATCTCGACCCCGGCCCGACGCGCCCGGCGCTCCAGGTGGTAAATAAAGGAACGTGAATTGGGCAATACGTTGTGCATGCGCGGCTGTCGATGCGGTGGCTCGGGCATGGGGCCCATGAAACGCACGCCGGAATCGAGCAACCACTGGAAGGTGGCCGGCATGTCGTCGCACAGTATCTTGCGCAACTCGGGGTTGTCGCGCGAATCCAGGTCGCCGGCAAAACCGGGCATGTCGGCCCAGTGGTCGTGCGGGTTATCGACGATGCCGCGCTTTTTCTGATGTGGCGTTTGACTGGCTGTGAC
>CAXNKH010000050.1:0-8611 GCA_964202765.1 Burkholderiales bacterium
AAATGCCAACAGTCACCGCGGCCGCGCCGCGCGCGCCATGCTGACGCTGATTCGCGAGCGCTGGTTGTGATTTTTCCTGTTCCCGTGGTGAGCGCGACATCGGCGCCTGAGCCGGCCGCTGCGACGCAAGACTTGGCGCATTACATGCGTTCGGGCACCCTGCAATTTGCTGCGCTACCGCCGCTGTCGCTTTATGTGCACCTGCCCTGGTGCCTGAAAAAATGCCCTTATTGCGATTTCAATTCGCATGAAGTGGGTGCCCCCGCTGTGCCCGAGCAGCGCTACATCGATGCCGTGGTAGCCGACTTGGAGGCCGCGCTGCCCCTGGTGTGGGGCCGCAGCATCCACAGTATTTTCCTCGGCGGCGGCACGCCCAGCCTGTTCTCGCCGCAGGCCATTGACCGCTTGCTTGGCGACATTCGAGCCCGCCTGAAGCTGAGTGCCGATTGTGAAATCACGCTGGAGGCCAATCCCGGAACTTTCGAGAAGGACCGCTTTCGCGCCTATCGCAGCGCTGGCGTGACCCGGCTCTCGGTCGGCGTGCAGACTTTCAACGACGACTATCTAAAGCAACTGGGACGAATCCATGATCGAGCCCAGGCCTTGGCTGCAGTGCAAGAAGCGGCAGCGGCTTTTGAGACCTTTAATCTGGACATCATGTACGCCTTGCCGGGCCAGAGCCTGGCTGACTTGAGGCAGGACATGCAAACCGCACTCGACCTGGGGCCACCGCATATCTCGATTTATCACCTGACGATAGAACCCAACACCTACTTCGCCAAATTCCCGCCAACCCTGCCCGAGGACGACACGGCATTCGAGATGCTCGATTTGATCACCGAAATGACAGGTGCCGCCGGGCTGGATCGCTATGAAGTCTCGGCCTATGCCAAACCCGGCCACCGTTGCTGGCACAACCTCAATTACTGGCAGTTCGGCGACTACCTGGGGATTGGTGCCGGCGCCCACAGCAAGCTCAGTTTTGCTCACCGTGTGCTGCGCCAGGTGCGTTTTCGCGAGCCTCGGCTTTACATGGAAAAAGCGCTGGCCGGTCACTGTGTTGCGCAGGCCGAAGAAGTCAGCCGCGCCGAGTTGCCGTTTGAATACATGCTCAATGCGCTGCGTCTGAAAGATGGTTTTGCCTTGGCCGATTTCAGCGAGCGAACCGGCCTGGCTTTGAGCGCCATTGAACAAGGGCTGGCGCAGGCCGAACGCAAAGGCCTGATAGATCGCGACCTGCACCGGGTTCGTCCCACGGTTCGGGGCTTTGATTTTCTAAGTGATTTACAGGCCTTGTTTCTGGCCGACTCCAAGGCCTAGGGACACTTTGAACGGTTGTTCATCTTGAACCTGTCCTGAGCTGATCCAAGGGCCTGTAGGCGAAGGTTTGCGTTGGATCAGCTCGGTGCGGCGCACAGCTGTGCCGTTGTCCCCTGGCCTTCGCCTCCGCCTTTATGCTGCTGCGCTGTACGCCCTACCGAACTGATCCCGGCACCGTGGCGGGTTTTCTACCACCGTGAACCGTCATTCAAGCAAAAACCGGAAAGAGACGATTGGTGTGGATGGCGCAGCGGCATCAAGGAGGAGCCGCGGGGGAAAGCCGCGCAGCCGTCCACACCAATCTCTCCAGCAAGCAAAGACCGGTATTCGGGCACATACGAACGCCAGCGGGTCTCAGACATAACCCAACTCCGGCGTCATGCATTTCGGAAACGTCAATCGGTGCCGGCTCTTTGAGCAGTAGCGGCCGGACTGCGGCCGAAGGCCGAGACGCCAGCAAACTGGGCTTGGGCACCGAAACGCTCTTCGATGCGAAGGGCATGGTTCCACTTGGCCATGCGTTCGCTGCGGGCAAAGGAGCCGACTTTGAGTTGCCCCACATTCCAACCGATGGCCAGATCAACGATGGTGGTGTCCTCGGTTTCGCCCGAGCGGGCTGATACGATGCCGGCGTAGCCCAGCGCCTGCGCGGTCTGCCACGCCAGGAGCGTCTCGCTTAGTGTGCCGCGCTGATTCGGCTTCAGCAGCACAGTGTTGGCCGCACCGATGGCGGCCGCCTGGCATACCAGGCCGGCGTGCGAGACCAAGAAGTCGTCGCCGACAATTTGCAAGCGGTGACCGATGGCCCGAGTGAAACGGGCGAAGCCTTGCGCGTCGTCTTCAGCCAGCGGGTCCTCGATCGAAATAATGGGGTATTTCGCGATCCAGCCCAGCAGCAGATCGATCAGTCCGTCAGAGTCGAGCTCGCGTGATTCGAGCCCTAGTCGGTAGTGACCATTTTGACCAAATTCGGAAGCCGCCACATCCAGGGCAATGGCGACTTGCTCGCCGGGGATGAGACCGGCGCCCTCGATCGCCCGCACCAGCATCTCCAGTGCCTGTTCGTTACTGGTGAAATCTGGCCACCAGCCGCCTTCGTCTGCCACGCCGGACAGCGCACCGCGCTGCGCCATGAGCAAACCCGCATGGCGGTACACCTCGGCCGTCCACTCCAGCGCTTGCGCAAAGCTTTGGGCACCGGGGCACACCGCCATGAAGTCTTGAATATCGACGCGACGACCGGCATGGGCACCACCGCCGAAAATTTGAATTTGAGGCATGGGCAGCCGCCTGGCCTGGTCTGTTCCAAGGTAGTGGTACAGCGGCATGCCTGAGGCTGCGGCCATGGCATGGGCGGCGGCCATCGAGACGGCCAAGGTGGCGTTGGCGCCGAGCCGGGTCTTGTCCGGTGTGCCATCGAGCTCAATCAGAGTCTGATCCAAAGCCGATTGGTTGTCGGCTGGCGTTCCCAGTAAAACGGCAGCGATCTCGCCATTGATATGGCCAACCGCCCGCATCACATCGAGTCCACCGAAACGGGGGCCGCCGTCGCGCAACTCTAACGCCTCGCGCTTGCCTTTGGAGGCGCCGGCCGGGGCGATGGCGCGACCAACCGAACCATCGTTGAGTGTGATTTCGGCCTCCACCGTGGGTCGCCCCCGGCTGTCCCAGACGCGCCGACCCAAGATCGATTTGATTGCAAATGCGGTCATTTCTCCAACTCCTTACGCCATGATTCGGCGACTTGATTCAATGTCGATACCGGGTGGGCCAGCAACGCGCGTGCCACCCGGCGGACCTGATTGCGCTGCGCTTCGCGGGTGATGTACTCGGCCGGGGATTTGCCGTCAACCCTGGCCAGCAGCAACCCTGGCAGCAGGTGCGCGACCCGTTTTTCCAGATCGTCGCGTGGCTCCCAATCGACCGCTTGCAGATAGCTCGCAGACAGAGCGTCAAAGCAGGCCAGAAAACCAAAGCGGGCAGACGGGGTCCACAGGCACTTGAGCAACAAATGATTCAGGCAGAACGCCAGGTCAAATGCCGGGTCCCCCCACCAAGCACATTCGGCGTCGAGCAACACCGGTCCCTGCGCGCCGAGCAGGATGTTTTTCGGGCTGACGTCGCCGTGGACCAGGGCTTTGGCATGGCTCTGGGTTTGCAACACCAGCGCTTGCAGTGCATCAGCCAGATCGGGATGGCGCAGCGCAGTGGCCAGCAGATAAGGCTCGAGCCGGATATCGAAAAATATGCGGTCAGTCTTGAACTGTTGCGCCAGCTCGGGTCGCTTTGCCGAATAGCTGTGAATCCGTGCCAGCACCTGGGCCACCGAGCGCGCCGTTGCCCTATCGGCCTGCCCAGCGCGTAGCACCTGCTTCCACAAACGAAAGTCCGAGGGGGGCAAATAGCGCATCACCAGCACGCCCAAGCCCGGGTGCTGGCCCAGCAATTCAGGGGCGCAGCCCGGGCTGGCCTGGTTGGCAATTTGCAACCAGCGCGCCTCAAAGCTGTTGCGCTCTATTGGGGCTTGCCAGTCGGCTGCAACACGCAGCTTGGCCAAGGCCCGCTTGGCGCAGACCGGGCCTTGTTCGGTAGCGATACGCCAGATGTCCGAGGAGACACCGCCGGTCAACGGTTCGCCGACCAGGGTGGCTGAATCCGTCAGGCCCAGTTCATGCAGAGCCTGTACGAACTCGCTGGGAACGGGATGCTCAGACACTCGTGGAGTAACTGGCTTCTACCAGCTTGACCAGTGCGTACAGGGTCTGGTTGACGGGCGTGGGGACACCGAGTTCCAGGCCACGGCGGACGATGAAGCCGTTGAGGTGGTCGATCTCTGTGGGCTTGTGACGCGCCATGTCCTGTGCGGTCGATGATTTCTGGCCTGCCATCGCCACGGCTATGTAGGTCACGGCCTGGATCGAGGCGGTCTCGGACAAGTCCACGCCATCGGCGCTGGCGACCGCAATCACCTCGCGCACCACGGCAGCCTGGGTGGCCCGAATTTCTGAGAGCGCGGCCAGCTTGCCGTAGTGCAGTTGAGACAGACCTGAAATGGCGTTGTAGGCGCAATTGACCAGCAGCTTGGCCCACAACTCGGCCATCACATCGTCGGAAATTCGCACTGGAACCTGGGCCGTGGCGAAAAAATCCACCAGTTGTTGCAGGGTCTGACCAGGTTTATTCAACCTTTCGGGCTGGATCGTGCCGATGACCAGATCGCCCCGGCCATGGTGAGCCACGCAGCCCGGCGCCGTCATGGCGGTGGCCACATAAACCACGGCTGGAATGACGGCTTGCGGGAGCTGGCGTGAGATGACGGCGGCGTTGTCAACCCCGTTTTGCAAGTTCAGAATCAGCGCGTGCGGCGCCAGATGGGGTGCGATCTGTTGTGCTACTGACTCGCTGTCGGTGGACTTGACGCAAAACAAGACCAGGTCGGCGCCTCGCACCGCCGACAGCTCGCTGCTGGCGGCAACGCGAATTGATTCAATTTTCCCCGCCATGGCCAGCTGCAAGCCATCGCGTTCAATCGCCTGTACATGGGCGGGCCTAGCGATCAGGGTGACGGCATGGCCGGCGCGTGCCAGCATGGCGCCGAAATAGCTGCCAACTGCGCCTGCGCCAACGACGGCAACAGATTGGAAGGTGGGGTTTTCATTCATAGGCTGCAATGTACCTGGGTTCATGGTTTCTACTAGCTTGACTCCGGCCAGTGGATTGGTGAATATAGAACTTTTCTTCACAGGTAACCCACATGAAAAAAGTTGTCTCTCATTCTCTGGCTGCCTTGCTGGCGGTGGTCGGTTTGGCTTCTCATGCTCTTGAGTTCCGCTCCTCTGACGTTCACCCCGACGATTACCCTACCGTGCAGGCCGTGCGGCACATGGGCGAACTACTGACCAAGGCCACCAATGGCCGGCACAGCATCAAGGTCTATGCCAAGTCGACACTGGGCAATGAGAAAGACACGATTGAGCAGACCAAGCTCGGTGCGATTGCCATGACCCGCGTGAACGTGGCGCCGATGAACAATATTTGCGCTGCGACCATGGTGCCAACCATGCCCTTCCTGTTCCGATCCACTGACCATCTGCGGCGCGTACTCGATGGCCCGATTGGGGATGAGATTCTGAAGAACTGTGAGGCCCAAGGATTTGTCGGATTGGCTTTTTACGATTCGGGCGCCCGTTCGATTTATTCGGTGAAAAAACCGGTCCGAACCTTGGCTGACGCCAAGGGAATGAAAGTGCGCGTGCAGCAAAGCGACTTGTGGGTCTCGCTGCTCGAAGCCATGGGCGCCAACGCCACCCCGATGCCTTACGGCGAAGTCTATACAGCGCTCAAAACCGGTCTGGTCGATGCCGCTGAAAACAACTACCCCAGCTACGAGAGTTCGCGTCATTTCGAGGTCGCCAAGTTCTACAACAAGACCGAACACTCGATGGCCCCCGAGATCTTGCTGTTCTCCAAGAAGCTGTGGGACACGCTGACAGCCGATGACCAGAAAGCCCTGCGCGCTACGGCCAAGGAGTCGGTGATTTATATGCGCAAGCTTTGGGATGAGCGCGAAGCGGCTTCACTGGCCAAGGTCCGTGCCGAAGGGGCGCAGATCATCGAGGTCGATAAAGTCGGCTTCCAAAATGCCATGAAGCCGGTTTACGAAAAGTTCCTCAAAGACCCCAAACTGCAGGACATGGTCAACCGCATCAAGGACGTTAAGTGAGAATTGGAATTCATTGATTCTTCATGTTTTCTAGATTCTGTGCTGCGACTGCGCGGCTCTGCCTGAAGCTCGGGGTGGTCGGCTTGGTTCTGCTGATTGCCGCCGTGCTTTACCAGGTCATCGGTCGCTATTTCTTCAATGACACGCCGACCTGGGCCGAGAGCGGCGCCGTGCTGCTGGTGCTCTACGTCACCATGTTGGGAATGGCCGTCGGGGTGCGCGACGCCGGTCACATGGGGCTGGAATCCTTGTTGGTTCTCGCGCCAGACAAGCTGCGTCTCAAGATGGAATTATTGATTTACCTGCTGGTGTCGTTGTTCGGACTTTTGATGGCCTGGAATTGCACGCTGCTGGCCCACAGTGTCTGGGACTACAAAATTCCGACCCTGGGCATCTCAGAGGCTTTCAAGTACCTGCCACCGGCGTTTGCCGGTTTGTTGGTGGCGCTGTTTTCGATTGAACATGTCCTTGCGCTTTGGCGCGGGAAGGAAGTGAAGCCGGCATGGCATTGACCATCCTGGGTGTGGTTTTCACGCTGCTGCTGCTGTTGGGCGTCCCGGTGGCATTCTCCATCGGCCTGTCATCGCTAGCAGCGCTGTGGTATGAAGGCATGCCGCTGGCTGTGGGCTTTCAGCAAATGATTTCGGGAATGAACCCGTTCTCCTTTCTTGCCATTCCGTTTTTCATCTTCGCCGGAGAAATCATGCTGTACGGCGGCATTGCCGAGCGAATTGTGAATTTTGCAAAGTCGGTGGCAGGCCATGTGCGCGGTGGCATTGGCATGAGCAATGTGCTGGCCTGTACGCTGTTCGGCGGTGTATCGGGATCACCTGTGGCCGATGTCTCCGCCATGGGGGCGGTCTTGATTCCGCAAATGAAGAAAGAGGGCTACCACGCTGACTACGCGGTCAACGTCACGACCCATGCCTCGCTGGTGGGCGCCCTGATGCCGACCTCGCACAACCTTATCATCTTCACTCTGGCAGCCAGCGGTAAGGTCAGCATCGCTGCCCTGATGCTCGCCGGCATCGTCCCGGCCCTGATCCTGACGCTGTGCAACCTGGTTGCGGCCTATGCCGTGGCGGTCCATCGCGGCTATCCGGCCGGAACCTTTCCCGGTTGGGCCGTGGTTTGGTATTCGTTCCTGCAGTCCTTGCCGGGGCTGTTGGTGGTCGTCATCATCATTACTGGTATTTTGTCGGGCGCTTTCACAGCGACCGAATCGGCTTCTGTGGCCGTGTTGTGGGCCTTGTTTCTCTCGGCCGTGGTGTACAAGCGCCTGACGTACGAGCAATTCCTCAAGGCCGCTGCCAAAGCGGTCAAAAGTACCGGCGCCATCCTGCTCTTGATCGGTATCAGCTCGATGTTCGGCTACCTGATTGGCCTGTACGGAGTGGCCGAACTGACGGGCAAGCAACTCGCCAGCATGAGCTCAGAGCCCTGGGTGATCTTTCTCTTGGTCAACCTGATCTTATTTGTGCTGGGAACTTTTCTCGACATGGCGGCCACTATCCTGATTTGTACCCCGATTTTCCTTCCGATCTGCCAGCACTACGGCATGTCAACCGAGCAGTTCGGCATCGTGATTCTGATCAACTGTGCGCTCGGGCTGAACACACCGCCAGTCGGCACAACGCAGTTTGTTGGCTGTACCATTGGCGGCATCTCGGTCGGTGAAGTCATGAAAACCATCTGGCCTTTTTACGGCGCACTGATCGCGGCCTTGATGCTGGTGACCTATGTGCCGGCTTTCTCCATGTGGTTGCCCAACCTGCTGCTTAAATGAATCAAGTCACCGGCCCCGATTTTTCTTTTCAACCCAGCCAGCGCTATCCCGATCCGCGGATTGAGGTGCTCGATGAGCGTTTTCTGAAATACCGAATTTTCAGCAGCACGGTCGAGCAGCTGTTCAGCGGCCTGCGCTGGGGTGAGGGCCCGGTTTGGTTTGGCGATGGTCGCTACCTGCTGGTGTCGGACATTCCGAACAACCGCATCCTGCGCTGGGATGAATGTTCGGGCGCAGTCAGTGTGTTTCGCGCGTCCTCGCAACATGCCAATGGGATGGCGCGTGATCGGCAAGGCCGGTTGTTGACTTGCGAACATGGTGCGCGCCGCATCACACGCACCGAGTACGACGGACGAATCACAGTATTGGCCGATCAGTTCGACGGCAAGCGGCTCAACTCGCCGAACGACCTGGTATGCCAAAGCAACGGAGCGATCTGGTTTACCGACCCACCTTTTGGCATCGCCGGACACTGGGAGGGCGATTTCGCCCAGCCCGAGCTGCCGCATGCGGTTTACCGGCTGGCCCCCGAGGGTGAGCTACAGCAGATGGTCAGCGACTTGCGTGGCCCCAACGGATTGGCTTTCTCGCCCGATGAGTCTGATCTCTATGTGGTTGAAAGTCGTGGCCTACCGCATCGCAAGGTCTGGGCTTATGCGGTCGCAAACGATGGCAAGCTGTCGAATAAACGCCTGCTGATGGATGCCCAGGGACCCGGCGCGCTGGACGGTATAGCGGTCGATACCGATGGCAATTTGTGGTGCGGCTGGGGTAGCGATGGC
>CAXNKH010000051.1:0-8584 GCA_964202765.1 Burkholderiales bacterium
GCTGACATCAACAAAGAATATTACGTTTCCGCCGTGACGGATCGCGCCACCCAACGCGTGGCCTTCATCGTGTCAAGCGAAGGCGGTATGGACATCGAGGAAGTGGCGCATTCCACACCCGAGAAAATCATCACCGAGTTTGTTGACCCGGCCACCGGTCTGACGGAGGGGCAAGCCAAGATGCTGGCCAACAGCATTGGTGTGCCAGAAGGCTCAACGGCCCAGGCCATGGACATTCTGCAAAAGCTCTACAAGGTGTACATGGACACCGACGCCTCGCTGGTCGAGATCAATCCCTTGATCCTCGAAGGCAATGGGGGCATCAAAGCCATTGACGCCAAGTTCAACTTTGACGCCAACGCGCTGTTCCGTCACCCCGAAATCGTGGCCTACCGCGACCTGGATGAAGAAGATCCGGCCGAAGTCGAGGCCAGCAAATTCGATCTGGCCTACATCAGCCTGGACGGCAACATCGGCTGCCTGGTCAACGGCGCCGGCCTGGCCATGGCCACCATGGACACGATCAAGCTGTTCGGCGGTGAGCCGGCCAACTTCCTAGACGTGGGCGGTGGCGCCACCGCCGAGAAGGTGACCGAGGCCTTCAAGATCATGGTGAAAAATCCCAAGGTCAAGGGCATTCTGGTCAACATCTTCGGCGGTATCATGAAGTGCGACACCATTGCCAGCGGCGTGATCACGGCCTGCAAAGCGGTGAACCTGTCCGTTCCCCTGGTGGTGCGCATGAAGGGCACCAACGACGAGCTGGGCAAGAAGATGCTGGCCGAATCCGGCCTGCCCATCATCAGCGCCGACACCATGGCCGAAGCCGCGGCGTCCATCGTGGCAGCCGTAGCCTGATTAAGAGAATTATGTCCATTTACATCAACAAAAACACCAAAGTCATCACCCAGGGCATCACCGGTAAGACCGGTCAGTTCCACACCGAAAAGTGCCAGGAATACGCGAACGGCAAAAATTGCTTTGTCGCGGGCGTGAACCCCAAGAAGGCCGGTGAGTCAATCTTCAACATCCCGATTTTTGGTTCCGTGAAAGAAGCCGCCAGCGAAACCGGCGCCACCGTATCGGTTATTTATGTTCCACCGGCCGGCGCTGCTGCCGCCATCTGGGAAGCGGTGCAAGCCGATCTGGACTTGGCGATCTGCATTACCGAAGGCATCCCGGTGCGCGACATGCTGGAGCTGCGCAACCGCATGCGCGCCAAAGAGGCCGCTGGCGGCAAGAAGACCCTGCTGTTGGGCCCGAACTGCCCGGGTCTCATCACCCCCGATGAAATCAAAATCGGCATCATGCCGGGCCACATCCACCGCAAAGGCCGGATTGGCGTGGTCAGCCGCTCCGGCACCTTGACCTATGAAGCCGTGGCCATGCTGACCGACATCGGCCTGGGCCAGTCCAGCGCCGTGGGCATTGGTGGCGACCCGATCAATGGCCTCAAGCATATTGACGTGATGCAGGCCTTTAACGACGACTTCGAAACCGACGCCATCATCATGATCGGCGAGATCGGTGGCCCGGACGAGGCCGACGCGGCGCGCTGGTGCAAAGCCCATATGAAAAAGCCCATCGTCGGCTTTATCGCGGGCGTTACAGCGCCCCCCGGCAAGCGCATGGGCCATGCCGGTGCCTTGATCGCTGGCGGCGCCGATACGGCCGACGCCAAGCTGGCCATCATGGAAGAGTGCGGTTTTGTGGTGACACGCAACCCGTCTGAACTCGGCAAGCTGCTGAAAGCCCTGCTGTAAAATCCGCCCCGCCAAGCGGCATTACTATTTTTACGGACTTCCCATGTTTTTTGGACTAGACTTTTCCTCGCCTCTTTTTTGGAGCGCTTTTGGTTCCATTTTGTTGGCCAATATTGTGCTGTCGGGTGACAACGCCGTGGTGATTGCCATGGCCGCGCGCACGCTCAAACCTGAGTAGCAAAGGAAAGCCATTTTCTGGGGCAGTGCCGCCGCCATCGTGATGCGGATTGTTCTGACTCTCGCAGCCATCCAGTTGCTGACCCTGTCCTGCCTGAAAGTCATTGGCGCTATGCTGCTGGTTTACAATGGCGTTGACCTGCTCAAATTTAGTTAGTCCTTGTGCATCTTTTCATTTTCAACCCGGGAGTTTTTCATGAAACACTTGCTACAAAAAGGCTTCACCCTGATCGAGCTGATGATCGTGGTCGCCATCATTGGTATTCTGGCTGCGATTGCGATTCCGCAATACCAGGACTACGTCACGCGCGCCAAGTGGCAAGACAATGTCTTGCAAGCCGCTACAACCAAAGTTGCAATCGCAGAATGCTTACAAAATAGCGCGGGAGTGATAGCCAGTTGCGATACGGCAGCTGAACTTACAACTGTTGTTGGCTACACTGCCGTCACTGTAGCGAAAGAGCTGTCAACCTTAACCATTGCGGCAAATGCTGGTGGTACAGCTGTCACCATCGCCCTGGCGGGAACAGCAGCCGTTGGGACTTGTACTGTTACATTCAGCGGAACGCCCAGTGCGAATTCAATCATCTGGACTACGGCAACTACTGGTACCAGCTGCACGAAAGCGAAGACTGGCTACTAAAATAATTGGGGTCAGATTCCAATTAATTTGCCGAGTAGAGTTTGTAAATCTCTTTGAGTTGTTCTAATACTCAGTGGGGCAGGAATGAGACAAGCGCTCCAAAAAATACACCCTCAGCACCGGAGCCGACTGCACTTAGTGCAATCCCGAACCACTGACCCCCCAACTAAATCTTTGTAAATCAAGGATTTACAAAGCTGCCCGACTTGCCACCATGCTTTTCCATTAGCTTCACCTCGGTGATGGTCATGCCGCGGTCTACGGCTTTGCACATGTCGTAAATGGTGAGCAGGGCCACTTGAACAGCGGTCAGGGCTTCCATCTCGACGCCGGTGGGGCCGACGGTTTCAACCGTTGCGCTGCACACAATGTGGCTGGGCCGAGAGACTGTGGCGTGATGGGCTGAAAACTCCAGCGCGACCCGGGTCAAAGCCAGCGGGTGACACAGGGGAATCAGGTCGCTGGTTTTCTTGGCGGCCTGGATGCCGGCAATCCGCGCTATGCCAAGTACATCGCCTTTTTTGGCGCTGCCACTCTCGATGATGGCCAGAGTGGATGGCAGCATTTCAATGCGTCCGCTGGCCACTGCGATGCGGTGGGTGCTGGCTTTGGCGGTAACGTCGACCATGTGGGCTTGGCCCTGGGCGTCAAAATGGGTGAGTGAGCTCATGGGGCACGTCCAAGGGGTTGAAAAATGCGGGAGTAATTTCAAGCATCATACGGGGATGGCTCGTTCGATTTTAAAGTTTGTTGCGCAGCAAAGCGCGCTGAGGCGCTCCCGCTTGCTGCTGGCCGTGGTCAGCAGTGTCTTGCTTTGCGCCCTGCCCTCGCAAGCGCAATTGCCGACGCTGGGCGAAGGCGGCAGCATGACCACCAGCGCCGAGCGCCGCATGGGCGACCGAATCGCCAGAGAAATCTACCGTGACCCGGACTATATCGACGACCCGCTGCTGGTGGAGTACGTGCAGGGCATCTGGCAGCCTTTGTTAGCGGCGGCCAGGGCCCGGGGTGATTTGACGCCCGAATTGGACGAACGCTTTGCCTGGAAAATCATGCTCGGACGCGACCGCAGCGTCAACGCCTTTGCTCTACCGGGCGGCTATTTCGGCATGCACCTGGGCCTGATGGGCGTGGTTAGCAACCGCGACGAGCTGGCCTCGGTGCTGGCCCATGAGATCAGCCACGTGACGCAACGCCATATTTCGCGCCTGATCAACCAGCAGGGTCAGCAAAGCCCGTTGCTGATCGGTGCCATGATTCTGGCCATGCTGGCCGCCAGCAAAAACCCCAACGCCGCCAGCGCGGTGATGGTTGGCGGTCAAGCGGTGGCGATTCAAAGTCAGCTCAATTTTTCGCGCGACATGGAACGCGAAGCCGACCGGGTGGGTTACAGCGCCATGACCCAGGCTGGTTTTGAGCCCCAAGGTTTTGTCACCATGTTCGAGAAGCTGCAGCAAGCCGCGCGCCTCAATGACAACAGCGCGTTCCCCTATTTGCGCAGCCACCCTATGACCACCGAGCGGATGGCCGATATGCTGGGCCGACAGCAGCTTGAGGCGCAGCTCAGCTTGCCGGTTCAGCCCACGATGGAACACGCGATGATTGCGGCGCGTGCCCGGGTGCTGACCGGACCTGGGGCCGACGTGCTGCGGGCCTGGGTGGCTGAGGCTCGGCCGAGTGAGTTGGCCAAGCTGGAGCCGATACGGCGCTGCGCTGTGTTGTATGCGGCAGCCTTGGCCAGCGCCAAGTTGCGCGAAAACGCTGCCGTGCCCGCCCTGTGGGCGGCCCTGCAGGCGTTGACTCAGGCCGAGCCACGCGCTGCGCGCTTGAGTCGTTTACTCTCGATTGAGTTGGAGGCAGAACCCGTCCAGGCCGAGCGCGCGGCTGCGCTGGCACCGGCGGACAAAGCGACACTGGAGCGGCCCGAGTTGATGCTCTCAAGCCAGGGACTGGTGAAACTCGGGCGCGCCAGCGAGGCGGCGCAGCGCTTGCAAACTTGGGTTGCGGCGCAACCGGGTGACGCGCTGGCCTGGCAACAGCTGGCCAACGCTTACGCCGCCCAAGGCCAAACCTTGAGTGCGGTGCGGGCGGAAGCGGAGGTGCGGGTGGTGCAGCTGGATTACCCGGCGGCGCTGGACAGATTCAGGGCGGCGCAGGACATAGCCCGAAATTCAAGTCACCGAAACGAAGCTGGCGCTCACATTGAGGCATCTATCATTGACGCCAGAACGCGCCAGGTGCAGTTACTTTTTAAGGAGCAGACGCTCGAGCGCTAGGTCAATCACCATGCTCAGGGCGGAATAAATCAGCGAGCCGAGCAAAGCCGCGCCAAAATCACGGACCCAAAACCCCGCCAGGATGCTGCCAGCGGCCCAGAACAACAGGGCATTGATGACAAACAGAAACAAGCCCAGGGTGATCAGGGTGACGGGCAGCGTCAGCAGCACCAGCACCGGCCGCAGCACGGTGTTGAGCAGGCCAATCACCAAGGCGGCAATCAAGGCGGCACCAAAGCTGTTGACTTCAACGCCGAGCGCGAGCTGCGCTACTGCCAGCAAAGCCGCTGCGCTGAGCAGCCATTTGAAAATAAGCTTCATGGGCGCAGAGCATAGCAGCCCACGGTATGATCGCCTGCTCATTCGGGGGCAGCGCATTGCCAGACCCTCCCCAAAGTTTACAAATGGCCGGAATTCACATCACCGATATCGAAGCCGCCATTAATTTTTGGCGATTCAAGAGCCCCTCACCCGACGGCGTCACCCTGCCAAGTCCAACCCGGGCCCTGGCCGAAGTCTATGCCTTGATGGTTTTTTACCATCAGACCGAGGCCGATGAGAAGACCATGCCCCAAGCCGCGCTGGACGCCTGGCTGGTCTGGTACCAGAGCACGCCCGACACGCCGTGCATCGCCATTTGCTCGACCAGTCAGGGCGATGAAGTCTGCAAGGGCTGCGGGCGCAGCTTTGAAGAAGTGCAGCACTGGACCGAAATGGGCCCGGTCCAGAAACGGGAAACTTGGCGCCGTATCACGCTGCAGGCCAACGCCTGGCGTTTTAACCGTTATGCCGAGCGGGCAACGGAAAAATAATCTCAGATAGTCCACCAAGCCTCGCGCAGGCGAAAGGTTGCACTGGATCAGCTCGGTGCAGAAAATTGGGGTCAGAGCCCAATGTCGTTGCGCTGTACGCCCCACCGAACTGATCTCGGCAATGAGGCGGGTGTTCAGTCTTGGGGTGTCACTGGAAAGCGACGATGGGTATGGATGGTGCAGCGGCATCAAGGGGGAGCCCGCAAGGCGGAGGACAGCCGCGGAGCCGTCCACACCCATCTCGCAAGCAAGCAAAGACCTGAATCCGGACACGGGATACTCGAACGCCATTGGGTCTCAAGCAGAACCGAACCCCCCGGCGTCATGAATTTCGGACGGCGTACTTCCCCTACTTCCAGCGCACGGGCTCGATATCTACGTTGCTCTGGCCATCGCCCAGCATCAAAACGCCTTCCTGAATCGTCGCCTGCAGCTGCATATTGCGTTGCGCCAGCGCAGCCAGGGCCTGTGATGCGTCTGTCGGCACCCGATAGACGCTGAGGTTCTTGGGGCGCGCGAGCTTGGCCTCCATGCCGCGCCACCAAACATCGGCCGAGTGGGCAAAGCAATACAGCAGTACTTCATCAGCGCGGCTGCAAGCCTTGAGCAGCGGCTTGTCCTCGGGCTGGCCGACCTCGATCCAGAGCCGCGTTTGGGCGGTGAAGTCGCGCAACCAGACGTCAGGCTCGTCTGGGTCGGACAGACCTGCGCCGAAGGCCAGCGTGCCGTCGCCCGCGCAAACGCTTTGCAGTGTGTGGGCGTTAAAGGCCAGCGCCACCAGCCGCACCATCATGCGCTCGTCGGTCTCGCTGGGGTGCCGCGCCAGCGTCCGGCTGTGGTCTGCGTAATAGCCGCGGTCGATATCGGCAATTTGCAGGGTGGCTTTGAAGATGGTGGATTTAAGCGCCATGGCTGGCCATCACACGCGGCGTGCCAGTGCCTCGGCCAAGCCGGTGTAACTGGCCGGGGTCATGGCCAGCAAGCGCTGTTTGTCGGTCTCAGGGATGTCGAGCTGGCGGATCAGCTGGTGCAGGTCGGCGGCGCTGACGGTTTGACCGCGCGTGACTTCTTTGAGCTTCTCGTAAGCACCAGCCACGCCAAAACGCCGCATCACGGTCTGGATTGGTTCGGCCAACACTTCCCACGACGCGTCCAGGTCGGCGGCAATCGCGTCGGCGTTGAGCTCGAGCTTGCCGAGACCGGCGGCCAACGACTGGTAAGCCAGCACGGCGTAACCCAGGGCCACGCCCATATTGCGCAACACAGTGGAGTCGGTCAGGTCGCGCTGCCAGCGCGAAATCGGCAGCTTCTCACTCAGGTGTTTGAGCAAGGCATTGGCCAGGCCGAGATTGCCTTCGGCGTTCTCAAAATCAATCGGATTCACCTTGTGCGGCATGGTCGAAGAGCCGATTTCACCGGCTTTGAGCCGCTGCTTGAAATAGCCCAGCGAGACATAGCCCCAGACGTCGCGCGACCAGTCGATCAGGATGGTGTTGGTCCGCGCCACGGCATCAAACAGCTCGGCCATGTAGTCGTGCGGTTCGATCTGGATGCTGTAGGGCTGGAACGTCAGGCCCAGGCCCAGCGGCTCGGGCTTTTCGACGACGTTGCGGGCAAAAGTCTCCCAGTCAAAGTCGGGCCAGGCGCTGAGGTGGGCATTGTAGTTGCCGACCGCGCCGTTCATTTTGGCCAGGATGGCAATCGAGGCGATTTTGTCGCGCGCCGTTTGCAGTCGCACCACCACATTGGCGATTTCTTTGCCGACCGTGGTCGGGCTGGCCGTCTGGCCGTGGGTGCGACTGAGCATGGGTACAGCGGCGTAGGTGTGGGCCATTTCACGCAGCTTGAGCAGCAGCGTGTTGAGCGCCGGCAGCAGCACCAAGTCGCGTCCCGCACGCAGTTGCAACGCGTGACTGGTGTTGTTGATGTCCTCGCTGGTGCAGGCAAAGTGGACGAACTCGCTCGCCTGCAGTAATTCGCTCTGGTCCTGCAGTTTGGATTTGATCCAGTACTCCACGGCTTTCACGTCGTGGTTGGTGACCTGCTCGATGTCCTTGATGGCCTGGCCATCGGCTTCACAGAAGTTGCTCACCAGGCCCAGCAAATAGCTGCGGGCGGCGACGGACAGGGGTTTGAATTCGGCAAACCCGGCGTCGCTGAGCGCGGTAAACCAGGTCACTTCGACTTGAACCCGGCGCTGCATATAACCTTGTTCGCTCATCAGCGGGCGTAATGACGCGAGCTTGGCGGCGTAGCGGCCGTCCAAGGGAGACAGGGCTGAAATGGAGGAAAAAGTCATGGCCCAATTGTAGGTCGCTAGAATAAGCCTCCTAGTAAACCTTCGAAATCCATGAAATTAATCGGCTCCCTTACCAGTCCCTATGTGCGCAAAGTGCGCGTTGTTCTCGCAGAAAAAAAGCTCGATTACCAATTCGTGACAGAAAATGTTTGGTCAGCTGACACCAGCATCACCGAGTCCAACCCCTTGGGAAAAGTGCCCTGCCTGGTGGTTGAAAACGCCGAGTCCTTGTTTGATTCACGGGTGATTGTGGAATACCTCGACATCTTGTCGCCGGTTGGCAAGCTGATCCCGGCCATGGGCCGTGAGCGCGCTGAAGTCAAGGTCTGGGAAGCGCTGGCCGATGGCCTGCTCGACGCCGCCATCCTGGCCCGACTTGAAGCCGGTGGCTATGCCGCTCGCAAGGAAAGCGAGCGCAGCCAGGCCTGGATCGACCGACAGCTGGGGAAAATCAATGCCAGCCTCAAGTCCATGGACAAAGGCCTGGGAGACAAGCCTTTTTGCGCCGGCATTCACTTGAGCCTGGCCGACATCGCGGCTGGTTGTGCCCTGAGCTACCTGGATTTCCGCTTCCCGCAAATCAGCTGGCGCAGCGATTACCCCAATCTGGCCAA
>CAXNKH010000052.1:0-8581 GCA_964202765.1 Burkholderiales bacterium
ACGGGTTTTAACGGCCGCCCCCCCGACCTCCCAATCGACCGTGATCGATTCAATCTCCTGAACTGATTTGATCAAGCGCTGATTGCGCAAAAAACCCAGGACCAGCCATTCAGGATAAGCCCCCAGAGTCATCAGGGTCACGAGTTCGCGCTTGTCGATGTAAACCGTCAGGGCCCGTTCTGCCGGAATCGAGGTCTGGGTGGGCTCGCCAAATTCATTGACCGCAGCAATGTCTTGCGTCAGGCTGGCACGGGCTTGGGTGAGAAAAGGCAGCTGTATCATGGCGCAAGGCTACAGTAAGAACTCGTCCGTCACAAATTTAATGGGCCGGGGCTGTGAAGCCCGGGCCCATGTGCATGCCGGCAAAAAGGTTTCAGGACTTTTTAGCGGCTGCGGGCGGTGCTACGGCAGCCGGCGGTGTCGCAGCTGCCGCTGGTTTGGCGGGTGCAGGAGCGGCGGCCGTTGCCACAGCCGCAGGTGCTGCCGGTGGGGTATAGACAAACTTGCCTGGGTCAGCGCAGGCTGCAGTCGCAGTGGCCGGCTTGGTCTCTTTTTTCGTCGCCTTGGCGGTCTTGTAGTAATGGGCGGCCGACTTGTCTTGCGACTTGCATAACAAGTAGCCATCGACCTTACCCGCATGGGCCGTCTTGGCCGCGGCTTCAGCCGCCTTGGCCTTGGCCTCATCGCTTGGGGCCGGGAGTTTTGCCAAGGCCGAAACAGCGAAAGCGCAGCCAGCCAGCAAGATTAAATAATTTTTCATAGTGCCTCCTTAATCAGTTGGGGCCAGAGCTACCAGGTCTATCCCGCAAAGTCATGGTCTTGGTTGGGGACAGAGCTACCAGGTCTGTCCCGCAAAGCTTCAGGTTTGTTGTACCGTTGTTCCGCCCGCACTGGGGGTCGTGCGTTGGGCCGGTATTTTTCCAGCTTTCACGTCATCGTACCAATATTCATGGTGCTGCTGAGCCCAAGCCTCATCGACGTAACCATGACGCATTCCGTCGTAGGCACCGTCCATTCCAATAGAACCCAGATAGGCATGGGCCAAAAACATGGCCAGCATCAGCACGCTGACGACGCCATGAACCATGTGAGCAATCTGCATGGTGCCGCGCTCGTAAATCAGTCCGGGTACGATTTTGTCCAGAACAAATCCTGAAGCGGTGATGATTATTCCGAGGAAGAAAACACCACCCCAAAAAATAATCTTTGATCCCGGGTTAAAACGGTTGGTAGGAGGCGCGTGCCCACCACCCAACATACCACCACCTTTCAGTACCCACTGCAAATCACCCTTTTCAGGCCAGTTGTCTTTCAGAAAAGTGAAAAACACCACCACAAGCGACACCGCAAAAAGAGGCCCTGCGAAATTGTGCAAATTCTTCATGGCGTAGGCCAACCACCCAAAAAGGGTTGTACCCATGACTGGAAGCAAGAAAAATTTGCCGTAGGCCATAACGACACCAGACACACCCAACACAACAAATGCGATCGCATTCGCCCAGTGCGAGGCACGTTCAAAGGGCGTGAAACGCTCGATTTTCCGACCTGTTGCAGGCAATGTCGTCTTCATCGGACCCTTGGCGAAATAGGCGAACGCCAGCGCACCCATCAAGATCAACAGCAATGAACCACCGTAAGGAATCAGCCAGTTGTTACGCACCTGCCGCCAGGCTTCACCTGCGTTGGTCACTCGGGAACCGGGGTATTGGACAAAGGGCTGGATCAGGTTGCCCGCCTCAGGTGCCTGGCTCAGCGGCAAACTGCTGTAGCCCGTCACGCCCGCACCGACCTGGCGCCACATCGGCGCGTTATTGCCCGGTTGAACCTTGTCGCGCTCGGCATTGGTTTGACTGGCGTATTTGGGATCGACATCAGCGTCAGGCTTAACATCCTGGATATTTTGACTCTTAATCCCGCCTGGCTGTGCTGCGGGAATTGCCGGTTTGGCTGGGGCTGGTGCCGGTGTTTGCGCCACAGCGCAACCCCAAGCCAGAGCCGTCCATAAAGCCACAGTGAGCGCTTTTTTCATAAAGCCATCCTGTCAGTTTGTTTTGGTGTAATCGTTCTGGCCGTTTTGAGTCCGGACTTTGAGGTGCGACTCCCAACCGGCCTTGTCACCTGCTTTCCAGCCTTTATCAGCATAAGGCTTACCGGTGCCGGTGTAGGGTGCCGCGTCGTGTTTGACGTTGCCAGCGGTCTGTAGCTGGTCGCCACAGGCGGCCATACAAGCCGCTGCGCTCAAAACCATAAAAATGTTTTTCATGATTTCCCCTTCGCCGCAGCAGGTTGACCGGCTTGCTTAGAGCCATAGGCCGTGCCCCAACCCCATACTTCAGCACCCTTGCCGCGCAAGAGAACACGATTGCGGAAAATGTCAGCCACCACATCGCCATCACCAGCGAGCAAGGCCTTGGTCGAACACATCTCGGCGCAAGCCGGCAATTTGCCTTCGGCCAAACGGTTGCGCCCATATTTTTCAAACTCGGCCTGGCTGCCATTGACTTCCGGTCCGCCGGCACAGAACGTGCACTTGTCCATTTTCCCGCGCACACCAAAAGTGCCTTGCGAAGGAAACTGCGGGGCTCCGAATGGGCAAGCGTAGGAGCAGTAGCCACAGCCGATGCAGACGTCTTTGTCGTGCAGCACCACGCCTTCGTCGGTGCGGTAAAAACAATTTACCGGACAGACGGCCATACAGGGGGCGTCGCTGCAGTGCATGCAGGCCACCGAAATTGACTTCTCGCCCGGTATGCCGTCGTTGAGGGTAACCACCCGGCGGCGATTCACGCCCCAAGGGACTTCGTGCTCATTTTTACAAGCTGTAACGCAGCCGTTGCATTCAATGCAACGCTCAGCGTCGCTCACAAATTTCATGCGTGCCATAACGTCTCCTTATGCTCTCTCGACGTTGCAGATCGTCGTTTTGGTTTCCTGCATCATCGTCACACTGTCGTAGCCATAGGTCGTTGCGGTGTTGACGGCTTCGCCACGCACGATGGGTGCTGCGCCGCTCGGGTAGTAGGCCAACATATCGGCCCCTTGCCAACGACCAGAGAAGTGAAACGGCATGAACACGGTGTCGGGGCCGACCCGCTCGGTCACCTGCGCCTGAACATTGAGCCTGGCACCGGTTGGCGAACTCAGCCAGACCCGCTCGCCGTTGCGAATGCCTCGGTCCGCTGCGATCTTGGGGTTGATCTCAACAAAAGCCTCTTGTTGCAACTCAGCCAACCAGGGGTTGGACCGGGTCTCCTCGCCACCCCCCTCGTACTCAACCAAACGACCCGAAGTCAGGATCAGCGGGAATTTCTCGTGCGCTTTGTCGGCCAGATTCTTCTCTTGCACGGTCTTGAACAAGGTCGGCATGCGCCAGAACGCTTTTCTGTCGTCGTGTGTTGGGTACTTCGCAACCAAATCAGGCCGGGTGCTGTAAAGCGGTTCGCGGTGCTGCGGAATGGCGTCGGGGAAGTTCCAGACCACGGCCCGCGCCTTGGCGTTACCGAAAGGATGGCAGCCGTGGTTTTGCATCACCACGCGCTGAATACCCCCGGACATGTCGGTCTTCCAGTTCTTGCCTTCAGCTGCGGCTTTTTCAGCATCCGTTAACTCGCCCCACCAGCCCAGTTTCTTCATCAGGACATGGTCAAACTCGGGGTAACCGGTGGTGATGTCGGCGCCCAGCGAATGGGAGCCGTCTTCAGCCAGCAAGTTCTTGCCCTCGCGCTCAACACCGAAATTGGCCCGAAAGTTGCCGCCGCCGTCCATCACATGCTTGCCCGTGCTGTAGAGGTTGGGCGAACCCGGGTGCTTGAGTGCCGGGGTGCCGTAGCAAGGCCAAGGCAGACCGAAATAATCACCGGTCAGGTCGTAACCGGTCTCCTTGTCCTTGCCGCCCTTGGCTTTGAGGGTCTTGACGTCAAACATATGCATATTGCGCATATGGGCTTTGAGCCGCTCCGGGCTTTGACCGGTATAGCCAATGGTCCACACGGAGCCATTGATCTCACGCAAGATGTCCTCTGGCACGGGTTCGTCCATGCCCTTGACCTTTTGCATCTTGTAGTTCTTGGACAGCTCTTTGCCAAAGCCCAGTTTGTCTGCGAACTGCTGCATGATCATGTGGTCGCTGCGGCTCTCCCACAGCGGCTCAATCACTTTTTCACGCCACTGGATTGAGCGGTTCGATGCGGTCACCGAGCCACTGGTCTCAAACTGGGTCGCTGCAGGCAACAGATAGACCGCACGGTTGGGGTTCAGGTCTTCGGCCTTGCCCGGCATCGCAGCCATCGCCGCCGTGGCCGAAGGATAGGGGTCAACCACCACCAGCAAGTCCAGCTTGTCCATGGCCCGCTTCATCTCAAGACCGCGGGACTGCGAGTTGGGCGCGTGGCCCCAGAAGAACACGCCGCGCAAATTGGATTCTTGATCAATCAGCTCGTTCTTCTCCATCACGCCATCAATCCAGCGCGACACCGTGATGCCGGGCTTGCCCATCATGGCGGGCGATGCGTAGCGCCCCTTGATCCACTCGAAATCAACGCCCCAGGCCTTGGCAAAATGTTTCCAGGAACCTTCGACTAGACCGTAGTAGCCCGGCAGTGAGTCGGGGTTGGGGCCGACATCGGTCGCGCCTTGCACGTTGTCATGGCCACGGAAAATGTTGGCACCGCCGCCAGACACGCCAATATTGCCCAAGGCCAACTGCAAAATGCAGGAGGCGCGAACAATGGCGTTGCCAATGGTGTGCTGGGTTTGACCCATGCACCAAACAATGGTGGATGGGCGATTTTTGGCCATCATTTCGGCCGCTTTGTAGACAGTAGCTTCATCAACGCCGCAGACCTCGGTCACCTTGGCCGGTGTCCATTTGGTCATCACGTCTTCTTTAACCTTCTCCATGCCATAGACGCGGTCATTGATGTATTTCTTGTCTTCCCAACCATTCTTGAAAATGTGATGCAGCATGCCAAACAAAAAGGCAATGTCCGAGCCTGAGCGGATGCGGATGTATTCATCAGCGCGCGCTGCGGTGCGGGTAAAGCGTGGATCGACCACGATCATCTTGGTGCCAGTTTCCTTGGCATGCAACATGTGCAGCAAGCTCACCGGATGCGCTTCAGCCGCGTTGGAGCCGATGTACATCGCGCACTTGCTGTTTTGCATGTCGTTGTACGAATTGGTCATCGCACCGTAGCCCCAGGTGTTGGCCACGCCAGCTACCGTGGTGGAGTGGCAGATCCGGGCCTGGTGATCGCAGTTATTGGTGCCCCAGAAACTGACCCACTTGCGCAGCAGATAGGCCTGCTCGTTGTTGTATTTGGATGAGCCCACAAAGTACAGGCTGTCCGGGCCACTGACCTTGCGCAAGTCCAGCATCTTGGCGCTGATCTCATTAAGAGCCGTATCCCAACTGATGCGCTCGTACTTGCCCTTGACCAGCTTCATCGGATAGCGCAGGCGGAACTCGCCGTGACCGTGCTCACGCAAGGCCGCACCTTTGGCGCAATGCGCGCCCAGATTGATCGGAGAGTCAAACACCGGCTCCTGACGGACCCAGACCCCGTTCTCAACCACAGCGTCAACTGCGCAACCCACCGAGCAGTGCGTACAGACTGTGCGCTTGATCTCGATCTTGCCGTCTCCAATAGCCACCCCCTGGGCCGCATCGGCCTTTTTTACCAGGGAGAGTTGCGAAGCGGCGATACCGACGCCAACACCCAAACCGGAACGGCGCAGAAATGCGCGACGGTCCATGGTGGGCAAGGCTTGGGACAAGCCCCGGCGCAGGCTATGGGTAAACGGGGAGCGAACCGTCGCATCACCGGTCGAAGATTTTTTGGTCAATAACATGGGGTTCTCCAGTAACCGGTGTTAAATCAAGGCGGTCTTGTAATAGCGCTTAACGTGTTCGGACAGGGTGTAACCACCGCCCTTGGCCGGCATGGCCTTGGGCAGAGCCACTGAGGAAGCAGCTTCTCGCACGCCAGGAACCAAGGCGGTGACCGCAGCCACCGTACCGGCTGTTGCGGCTCCCGAAAACAAGGTTCGACGAGATAATTTGGATTGACTCATACCGTAACTCCTAAACAATAGGGGACTATGCAAAGCTTCGGTCCCGTAATTCACTCTTCCCAGCCTAGGAACTGGACTGCATAACTTGTTGAAGTCTACTGCTTTGGCTCTGGTTGGCAAGCGGATTAATTTAGGGGTAAACCCTTGTGTGTGAAATAAACTGTACGGCAACCAACGAGGCGTTTTATGGGGCCGTGCTTCAACTCAGCATGTCAAAGCCTTGCGCTTCGACGCTCATAAAACCTTGGGTGAAGGTTGCCAGGGCCGCGTAAAACTGAGCCTTGGGGTGCCTGGCAATGGCCTCGCACATCGCGTTGACCCAGGGCACAACATGGTCGGCAAAAAACACCTGCTGCGCCGCAAGATTGGCCACCGCCACATCATCGCCGGCAATCAGATAACGCATCACCTCGCACAGGTAAGCGAAATGGTCTTCGGTCTCCGGCATGGTTTCATCTCGCGTCAGCCCGAGCCTAGCCAGGTCGGCCCGCAATTTGGCCAGCGGTTTTTCATTGAGGAAGCCGCTGAGGTAATGCGAACCAAACAAATACACCTCGGGCTTGCCGACCCCGCCAAACAGGGCCTCATACTCGCTGGCAATCGCTGGGTCGCTCAAGCCCCTCGCCTTGGCCACCAGTTCACGCCAGGGTTCCTCCAGGAAGCCCCCCGCGGCCGGCGCTTCGGTGACAGCCACTCGGAGTTGCAGCAGCAATTCAGCTGCAGGGGCGCCATAGTACAAAGCGGCCAACAGGCCGTAGAGCTCGGCTCGGGCGGTTTCCTCGTCCAAGGCAGATGAGGTGGGGGGAGCAACGTCGAGTTTCATAGTCAACTAAAGTTCGGCCTTGGGTTTTAGAGGTCGGTGATTTTGGCTTCATTGTCAGCCGAGTAAATATCGATCACGCGGCAGTCACCGCACATTTTCAAGCGTTCAAGTGCCGCGCCCTGGAACATGGCATGGCCCGACAACTTGCCCAGCATGCCCTCGATCGCCTTGAGCGTGCCAAAACCTTTGCCACAACGGACGCAACCATAGGGCTGGGTTTCATTGAGGACGACGAGTTCCTTGCGCTGAGGGCTCAGCCGCAGCTGCGGCAGCAGGCTGAGCGCGCTCTCGGGGCAAGTCTTGACGCACAGACCGCACTGGACGCAATTCTTTTCAAGAAACCTGAGCTGCGGTAACGCCGGATTGTCCTGCATGGCACTGGCGGGGCAGGCGCTGACACAGCTCAAACACAGGGTGCATTTGTCCTTGTCAATGGCCACCGAGCCGAAGGGTGAGCCCGCCTTAGGCAAGGCAATCAGTTCGGGGCTTGCTGCTGCGGTTTCCAGTAAATGGTCGAGCGCCAGTTCCAGGGTGGCCCGCTTGTCGGCCTGCACCGCAAACCCGGCGCTGCGGCTGACGCCTTGCGCTGGCCCGGCTTGCAGCGCCTGATCCAGCGCCACCAAATCGCTCGCAGAATCCGCCTGCAAAATAGAAAAGTGTTTACCGGTGTAACCCAGTCCGCTGAGAATGGCCTGGGCCACCTCCATTTGGGACTCGACAGCAAGACGGTACTCGGGCGCTTCTTCGCCGGTCATCAGCACCCACACTTGGGACGCGCCGTAAGCGATGGCGCTCAGCCACAGATCGATGCCGACCGAGGAGGTATGCCACAGCGCGAGTGGCAGCACACGAGCTGGCACACCGCGAACCGTTTTGTCGAGGCTGGCGAAGCGACCCAAGTCGTTGATCAGGTTGGCGCCCCTTTGTTGGCTGTGCAGCAACAAGGCAGCGTTTTTGCCACCGTTGCGGCTGTAGGTTGAAAGCAGGGTCTTGAGCCGGACGCCTTGCTCACTGGCGCGCGGGTAGGCGTAGGTCAAGGCACCGGTTGGGCAGACCGTGGTGCAGGCACCGCAACCCACGCACAGATTGGGGTTGACCTTGATTTGTTGCCGCTTGTTTTCGCTGCTGATGGCAAAGGCCGAGCAGACATCGATACAGGCCGTGCAGCCGGTTTGGGTATTGCGGCTATGGGCGCAGATTTTTTGTTTGTAAATGAAAAATTTGGGCTTCTCGAATTCACCCACCAACTCGCCCAGCTGCATCAAGGTTTTGCTGTCGCGGCCATCGCCACGGAAATAACCTTGGGGCAAAGCATGCTGACTGAATGCGCTGGTGCTTCGCATATCGAGCACCAGGTCAAATTTGTCGCTCAGGTCTTGTGGCGAACGGCTGAAATCAATCGCGCCAGCTGCACCACAGGCCTTGACACAGGCTCGGTGCGACTGGCACTTGGCCAGATCAATCTGATAGTCGAGCCCAATGGCATCTTCCGGACAAGCCGCGACACAGGCATTGCAGCGCGTACACAGGTCCAGATCGATGGGATTGTTGCGACTCCATTTGAACTCGAAAGCACCGAGCCAACCCGTCAGACTCTGGATCTGGCCGGTCAGCACCGGGTAGCGCCGCTCCTGCGCGCCGCCAGCCTCCCCCGGGCCCTGCGCGAACAGCGTCACATCAAGCGTG